>CANHAW010000138.1 GCA_947458675.1 Beijerinckiaceae bacterium | reverse complement strand
TCGGAAGAGCATCCGTCTGCCCTCCTGTCAGACGTGTGCTCTTCCGATCTCGATCATGGAAGGCATTTTGCTCGACACAATGTTCGACCTTCCGGGCCTCGAAGGCGTGGAACAAGTCGTCATCGGCCCCGAAGTGGTCGAGGGTAAGGCCCGCCCGCTCTATATTTATGCAGAGCGCAGCGAGAAAAGCGGCGGCGCTGCATAGGTCTTGCACCTGTCTGCATCCCAACAAGGCCGCCTTCGGGCGGCCTTTTTCTTTGCCGGAGTGCGTCGCAGGCGCCGCAGGTGTTGAAAAACTCTTTCCAACTAACCATTTCCACTGGTGAACAGATGGGAGGTGCTTTTGGGGCCTCTCCATGGGGCGTAACATCAGGCATGGCGCGACTCGTGCTTGCCCAGATGGGACGTCTGGCCCGGCTCCTGGCCTGAAGGGCAGGGATGGGCGGACAGGATAGGATGAGAGAATGACAAATCCGAAGCGTGTGCTTGCCTCGCCTGGCTCAATCGAGAGCTATCCCGTTTTGCCGCTGCGCGACATTGTCGTGTTTCCGCACATGATCGTGCCGCTCTTTGTCGGCCGCGAAAAATCCATTCGCGCGCTGGAAGAGGTGATGAAGGCTGACAAGCACATTCTGCTCGCCACGCAGATGAATGCTGCCGATGACGATCCGGCGACAGATGCCATTTTCACCACCGGCACGCTGGCCAGCGTGCTGCAGCTTTTGAAGCTTCCCGATGGCACGGTGAAAGTGCTGGTGGAGGGTGCTGCGCGCGCCAAAGTGCGCAAATATACCCGCACCGAAGATTATTATGAGGCCGATGCCGAGACGGTGGCTGAGGAGATTCCAGATCCCGTCGAAGTGCAGGCTTTGTCGCGCTCCGTCGTCTCGGAATTCGAAGGCTATGTGAAGCTCAACAAAAAGGTCTCGCCGGAAGTCGTCACAGCTGTCCAGCAGATCGACGATTATGCCAAGCTGGCCGACACTGTGGCCTCGCATCTTGCGATCAAGATCGGCGACAAGCAGGAATTGCTGGAGACGCCTGCCGTCGCCAAGCGTCTGGAAAAATGTCTCGG
Source organism: Beijerinckiaceae bacterium (assembly GCA_947458675.1). Lineage (GTDB taxonomy): Bacteria > Pseudomonadota > Alphaproteobacteria > Rhizobiales > Beijerinckiaceae > Terripilifer. The sequence goes on along the minus strand of CANHAW010000138.1, from coordinate 5,173 downwards.
CCTGATGGAAAGCGAAATCTCCGTCCTGCAGGTCGAGAAGCGCATTCGCACGCGCGTCAAACGCCAGATGGAGAAGACACAGCGCGAATATTATCTGAATGAGCAAATGAAGGCCATTCAGAAGGAACTCGGCGACGAGGACGGCAAGGATGATCTCGCCGAGATCGAAGAGCGCATCAAAAACACCAAGCTCTCCAAGGAAGCGCGCGACAAGGCGAATGCGGAATTGAAGAAGCTGCGTCAGATGTCGCCCATGTCGGCTGAGGCGACGGTGGTGCGCAATTATCTCGACTGGTTGCTCTCGATCCCGTGGGGCAAGAAGAGCAAGGTCAGAAAAGATCTGAAACAGGCCGAAGATGTGCTCGATCTCGATCACTACGGCCTCGACAAGGTCAAGGAGCGCATTCTCGAATATCTCGCCGTTCAGCAGCGCGCCAATAAGCTGACGGGTCCGATCCTGTGCCTCGTCGGCCCGCCCGGCGTCGGCAAGACGTCGCTTGGCCGCTCCATTGCGAAAGCCACGGGGCGCGAATTCGTGCGCATGTCGCTGGGCGGTGTGCGCGACGAGGCCGAGATCCGCGGCCATCGGCGCACTTATATCGGCTCGATGCCGGGGAAAATCATTCAGTCGATGCGCAAGGCAAAGACGGCCAACCCGCTCTTCCTGCTCGATGAGATCGACAAGATGGGCATGGATTTCCGCGGCGATCCGTCATCGGCTCTGCTTGAAGTGCTCGATCCGGAACAGAATGCATCTTTCGCCGATCATTATCTCGAAGTCGATTACGACCTGTCGAACGTCATGTTCGTGACGACGGCCAATACGCTGAACATTCCTGCGCCCCTGATGGATCGCATGGAGATCATCCGTATTGCCGGCTATACGGAAGACGAGAAGGCCGAGATTGCAAAAACGCATCTCATTCCGAGCGCAACCACGAAACATGGTTTGAATGTCAAGGAATGGTCGATCGAGCCCGATGCTTTGCTCCTGCTCATCCGTCGCTACACGCGCGAAGCAGGCGTTCGCAATCTCGAGCGTGAAATTTCCAATCTCGCCCGCAAGGCAGTGAAAGAAATTCTGACCTCGAAGAAGAAGAAGGTTGTCGTTACGACGGAAAATCTTTCCGATTATCTCGGCGTGCCGAAATATCGTTTCGGCGAAGCGGAGACGGAAGATCAGGTCGGCGCGGTGACGGGCCTTGCCTGGACGGAAGTCGGCGGCGAATTGCTGACAATCGAAGGCGTCATGATGCCCGGCAAGGGCAAGATGACGGTGACGGGCAATCTGCGCGACGTGATGAAGGAATCGATCTCGGCAGCGGCCTCTTATGTCCGCTCCCGTTGCGTCGCTTTTGGAATCGAGCCGCCGCTCTTCGACAGGCGCGATATCCACGTGCACGTGCCCGAAGGCGCGACGCCGAAGGATGGACCGTCTGCCGGCATTGCCATGGCAACGACCATTGTCTCCGTCATGACCGGCATTCCGGTGCGTCGCGACATTGCCATGACCGGCGAAGTGACGTTGCGCGGCCGTGTGCTGCCGATTGGCGGGTTGAAGGAGAAACTGCTCGCAGCGCTTCGCGGCGGCCTGAAGAAAGTGCTGATCCCGGCGGAAAATGCCAAGGATCTCGCCGACATTCCGGACAATGTGAAAAACGCTCTGGAAATCGTTCCGGTCTCGCGGATGGATGAGGTTCTGTCGCATGCTTTGGTGCGCCAGCCCGAGCCGATCACCTGGGATGAGGACCATGCCGCCAAAGCGGCGCCTTCCGGAACGGGCGATGAATCAGGTGTCGTCGCGCATTAAGCGTGGCGCATGAATGAAAAGGGCCGCGATCAGCCATGATCGCGGCCTTTTTGTCTTTTTCTGAGGGGCGGGAGTCAGAGCTTGCGCTCCACCGCCTCCGAGGCCTTCTCCACAGCATCCTTGATATTGTCTTTGGCCTCACCCAAGGCCTGCTGGCCCTTGCCCTTGATCTCCTGCCCCGCGCCCTCAGCGCGCAGCTTGTCATCGTCGGCCATCTTGCCGATGACCTGCTTGATCTTGCCGAGGGCCTCGTTGCCGATGCCCGATGCCTTGTCGCTTGTGTTGCCCATGAAAACCTCCCGTGGTTCAAACACGCCAGACAATTCATCGGGTCGGTTGCAGTTCCGCGGCGATTTCAACGCTTGTTGCGCCTTGGCGGCAAATGGCGTTGCGAGAATGCACTTGCTTCGCCATTGACGGGCAGGGGTCGCCCGTGCGATTCCCCTGCCATCCGGCGGGGTTTGCGTGCTTCGCTTCGGGCGGTTAGCTCAGTTGGTAGAGCATCTCGTTTACACCGAGAGGGTCGGCGGTTCGAGCCCGTCACCGCCCACCATTTTCCTCACATCGCTTCCTTGATGCGATTGGTTTGCGCAATGGTCATGTCGACAAGGCATGAGAGGCGATTGACTTCGCCGCCCGGCGCATTGGGCAATTCCGCTTCCAGACGGCACCATGAATCGCGATAGCCGATCCATGCGCGCTGCGCCTTGACGAGCGCATCCTTGGCTTCGGGGGGAACCTGCGCCTGCAATTCGCGATAGGCGGCGTTGAGCACCTTGTCCTGGCGGGCGAGTTCCTGCGCGTAGCAATTGCCCCATTGCGTATTTTTCATCGCGCCCAGATCGACATTTTCCATGCAGGTCTGGAATTGCGCGCTCGTCGCGGCTTTTTCCTGCGCATGCGCAAATCCGCAAGTCAGTGCGAAGGCGATCGCAAATCCAGAATATTTCATGATAGCGCTCCACAAAGAGGTCTTCATCGACACAGGTAAAAACTACAGATCATTAGTGGGGAATTCAATTCAAAATCAAATTATTGCGATCTGTGTTGAACCTTTGTTGATTCACTTGGCATCTCGCCTGGCCTTAGACTGATTTAACGCCGCACTTCTGGGATACGCGGTTTCAAGGGGGAGACGCATGTCTGACTCAGTCAGCACCACTTTCGATGCCGGATCCGGCAAGCCCATGTTCGCGACGACCAAATTCGGCGGCTATGCCGGCGTGGTCCTTGCCAGCCTCACCATTCTTTTCAGCGCTTATTCGCTGCTGGTGGGCGTGACCGGTATCGGCAAGGGCGCCGTGACTTTCAGCCTTTTGTTCAACGGGATCTTCCTTGCCTATGCCTATTTCTATTTTATGGGCGGGCGGAAGCTTGAAAACCGCACGTCGGGCGGTCTCGTGCTTTTCGTCGTGGCTTGTGCTTCGGGCCTCGGCGTTGCCATCGTCTCCGGCAAGAACGCCAGCTATATGCTGCCTGCCGCTATCTATGCCGGCGCCTATCTGCTGGCTTGGGCGAGCTTCATCTGGGATCTGAGCGACGATCGATAAGCCAAGCGAGGGGGGCTTTTGCTCCCCCGCCTACGGCTTTGCCTTGCCAGAATCCCGGTCGCTGCGCAAAGATAAACCTATGCGTGTCTTGCGGTTGGGACCGGCCCTGGCGGCCATCTTCATGATTTCGTCAGGCGTCGCCGTTTCGGCGGCGCCTATGACGTTCAAGCTCGTCGATTTCGGCGATAAGTCGGCCTGTGCGGGAGGTTGCCCGCAGGTGATCGCCGCCGATGGCGAGATCAATTCAAGAACCCCTCAGGCCTTTGCCGATTTCGTTGGCCGCCATATTGGCTCTGGCCGGCTGCATTCGATTGTTTTGCTCAATTCGCAAGGCGGGCAGGTTGTCGCCGCCATGGAGCTCGGTCAGGCCTTTCGTCGGATCGGCGCGGCAGCCGTGGTTGCGCGCGTCGGCGAGGGCGGCTCCGGCCGCGGCGGGCATGTTCTCTCGGGGCGCTGCTATTCGGCCTGCGTCTATGCGTTGATGGGTGCCAAAAAGCGCGTGTCGCCGCCGCAGAGCCGTGTCGGCATCCATCGCATGTTCATGTATGAGGCCGAGCGTCGACCGGACATGCAGAGCAATGTCACGCGCATTTTCGCAACCGAGCCTCTGGTTGCCCGGCTTGGCGAATATGCCCAGATGATGGGCGTCAGCAATGAGCTCGTCTGGAAAGCCGAGACCGTCGATCCCGATCGCATTCACATCATCAGCGCGAAGGAAATGCGCCGCTGGAAGCTGGCCTCACCAAATTTCTGAGAGCGGGGCGATTTACCCGCCAGAGCCGCCGATTTCGTGTTGACTTGGGCGGCCGCGCACTCTATTCGACCATCCTCTGCCGACGGGGTGCATGACATGCGCTTCGGCACGCGGGGGAGTAGCTCAGTTGGTTAGAGCGCCGGCCTGTCACGCCGGAGGTCGCGGGTTCGAGCCCCGTCTCTCTCGCCATTTCTTTCAAATTCCGATCAGGCTTTTTCGCTCTCCTTCCCAGAGCGATCTTTGCCTTTCGCGCTGTATTTTGTCGCTCTGGCGGTCTATCGAGGCGCGATGGAGATTTCAGCTGAAACTTTGGCGTTCCTTGTGGCGATCGCCTTTCTTGCGGGAACGATCGATGCCATGGCCGGTGGCGGCGGTCTCCTGACTCTGCCGGCTTTGCTGGCGGCTGGCATTCCTCCTGTTCCCGCCCTTGCCACCAACAAGCTGCAAAGCGCCTTTGGCACAGGCGGGGCCTGTCTGGCCTTTATGCGGGCAGGCCATGTCGATCTGCGCCGTTTCGCCTGGCCGGTGGTGGGGGCCTTTCTGGGCTCGGGGGCGGGGACGATCTGCGTCCAGCTGGTCGATTCGTCTTTTCTGGCCGGCCTGGTGCCTATCCTGCTCATTCTGATCGGTCTCTACTTCCTGTTTGCGCCACCACTGGGCGATGCCGACCGGCGACCGCGCATGGGGATGATCGGTCTGGCGGCCGTCTCGACGGGAATCGGCTTTTACGATGGATTTTTCGGCCCCGGCACCGGCTCCTTTTTCACCACGGCTCTGGTGGTTTTGGGTGGGCTCGGGCTGGTGCGGGCGATTGCCAATACCAAGCTCCTGAATTTTGCCACCAATCTCGCCAGCCTTCTGGCGATGATCGTTGGCGGGCAGGTGCTCTGGATGATCGGCCTGTCCATGGCCTGTGCCAATATTGCCGGCAATCAGCTCGGTGCCCGGATTGCCATTCGCTACAAGGGGCGGGGCGTGCGGCCGCTGCTTGTCTTCATGTCCATCGCCTTGACCGCCAAACTCCTGTCCGATCCGGCCAATCCGCTCAGGCTGTTTGTT
>CANHAW010000137.1 GCA_947458675.1 Beijerinckiaceae bacterium | reverse complement strand
ATACCAATCGTGATCGGTTCTCGCCTCCAAAACGCCGTCTAGCGGCGTACCAACCGCAATCGAGAAACTGGTGGAGGCATCGCCCGGAATATCTACCACCGCTTCCGGCGGTGCGGGTCAGGGCTATGGCATGGGTGCGGCCATTGGCGCGGCGCTGGCTCATCGCGAGCATGGGCGTTTGGTTGTCAATGTGCAGGGCGATGGCGATCTCATGTATACGCCGAGCGCCATCTGGAGCGCGGTTCATCACAAGATTCCGCTGCTCACCATCATGCACAACAACAAGGGCTACCATCAGGAAGTCATGCATGTGCAGCGCATCGGCAATTGGCGCAATCGCGGCGTTGACCGTGCCGAGATCGGCACCAAAATTCACAATCCCGATGTCGATTTCGTCACGCTGGCAAAATCGATGGGCATGGCAGGCATTGGGCCGATCAGCGATCCGGCCGCGCTTGGCCCCGCGCTGAAGCGCGCGGTTGCTATGGTCAAGGCTGGCGAGCCCGTGCTCGTCGATGTGCATACGCAGCCGCGCTGAGGAGGCCCAACAATGAAAAAACTCACATTCGCCTCAGCTCTTCTCGTTCTGTCTTGCGCGACAGCCTTTGCCGCAGATCCGGTGCGCGGTCGCCAGGTCTATGAAAAGGTCGGCTGCTACCAATGTCACGGCTGGCAGGGACAGGGCGCCAATACCGGCCCCAAGCTTGCGCCCCAGCCGATGGCAGCCGATGCACTGGCCAGTTTCATCCGCAATTCACAAGAGACGTTGATGCCGGCCTATAGCGCCGATCTCGTATCGGACCGCGATGTCGCCGACATTCATGCCTATCTCGTCAGTATCAAGCCGCCGCCGGCGGCCAAGGATCTGCCTTTGCTGATGCAGCGCTGAAATAAAAAAGCCCCGGCCTTGGCCGGGGCTTTCTTTTGATGGTTCAGGCTCTCAGCGGCCCACGAGCTTGCGCGAATTTTCCAGCGTATTGTAGCTGCGCGGCGCAGCGCACATCAGGAAGCGATAGCCCTCGCCAATGACGCGTTCCGCATTCGAGCCCGAGAGATGCGGGTGTCCGACAATGACATTGTGGCGCTTGCACGTATCGACGACTTTCGCCATCGCATCGAGCACAACCGGATGTTCGGTCTGGCGCGGATAGCCGAGTTCCTGGGACAGATCGCCTTCGCCGATCAGGATCGCGCCAATGCCCGGCACGTTTTTCAGAATGTCATCGAGGTTCTCGATGCCATGCGTATCTTCGATCTGCAGGATGATGAAGAGCTCGCCCTTGGGTGCGAGCGGCCAGACATCGGCGACGTCGTAATATTCCTGCTGGCTCAGGCCCCAATAGCGGCAGGCCTGCATGGGGCCGTCGCCGCGAATGCCCTGCGGCTCGTAAAGCGGCTTGTCTTTCAGGCGCGCATAGCGGCAGGCGGAGATGGCATTGTAAGCCTCTTCGACCGTCGAAATATGCGGGAAGACGATTCCATAGCAGCCGATGTCGAGCGCCTGTTTGGCCAAGAATTGATTCTTCTCGATGCCATTGGAGGGCACGCGCGCCATGGGCGTCACTTTGGGTGCAATGCCATTCTTGGCGATATGCGAACGGTTCAGCATATATTGCAGCGCATGGCGCATCTGGGTGATGTCCCAGCCCTGATGCTCGCCCTCGAGCACAACGCCGTCATAGTTCGATTGCGTGATTTCAACCGCGACATTGATGTCGATGGGCTGGAAGGTCGAGAAAGCATGCTGGCCGGCTTCCAGCGCGCGGATAATGCCATTGAGGCGAGCCATTGTCGGTCTCCGTATTTTTGAAAAGAAAAGCGGCCCTGTCTGAGGGCCGCTTGCAGGAATTTGAAGATCAGGCGCCCTTGCCGGGCTTGCCGCGCGCGGTCAGGATTTTGTCGAGACGCGGATAGACCTTGCGGGCATTGCCCTCGAAGATCTTGTATTTGTCAGCGTCCGACAGGCCTTGCGCGGCATCGACATAGCGCTTCGTGTCATCGAAATAATGTCCGGTTTCGGGATCGATGCCCTGCACCGCGCCGATCATTTCGGACGCAAAGAGGATGTTGTCGACCGGTACGACTTTCGCCATCAGGTCAATGCCTGGCTGATGATAGACGCATGTGTCGAAATAGACATTCTTCAGCAGGAATTCGACCAGCGGCGGCTTTTTCATCATCATCGACAGGCCACGATAGCGGCCCCAATGGAACGGCACAGCGCCGCCGCCATGCGGGATGACGAATTTCAGCGTCGGGAAATCCTTGAACAGATTGCCCTGGATGAGCTGCATGAAAATGGTCGTGTCGGCATTGATGTAATGCGCACCCGTTGCATGGAAGTTCGGATTGCACGAGCCCGTCACATGGATCATCGCCGGGATCTCGAGCTCCACGAGCTTTTCGTAGATCGGATACCAGTAGCGATCCGTCATCGGCGGATCTGTCCAGTAGCCGCCCGAGGGATCGGGGTTCAGATTCACGCCGACAAAGCCGAGCTCATTCACCATGCGCTCAAGTTCGGGAATGCAATTGCGCGGATCGACGCCGGGCGATTGCGGCAGCTGGCCGACGCCGATGAAATTATCAGGCAGCAGCGAGCAGATGCGATGGATGAGATTATTGTTGAGCTTGGTCCATTCCTGGCTGACCCATTCAGGGCCGACATGGTGGCCCATGCCCGAGGCGCGGGGCGAGAAAATGGTGATGTCGGAGCCGCGCTCCTTCTGGAAGGCGAGCTGGCGCTGCACCGATTGCACGAGCTGTTCATCGGTAATGCCGAGATCGGTCGTGGTGGGCTTGCGCGTCGCATCGACGAGGCCGGCGAGCTGTTTGTCGCGGAAGGCGAAAAGAGATGGCGGTTCGGTCGTGTAATGGCCGTGAATGTCGATGATCATTTTTGACAGCCCTCTCCTGAAGCGGACCTTGTGGCCCCTGTCATTGCCGGAGGCATTTTGCCCCTGCCGCTTGATGCGGCCTTGAAACCTTGTCTAGTCAGGCGGCCGGCCTCTGGCAAGCGTCTCGCCTCGAAGGGCCTCCTAGCATTGACAAAGCCTCGGGCGGGCATGAAATCTGCGCATCCAACGAGCGATTTCATTAAGAGACTGCAGCAGGAGAAACCATGCCCACGGCGATCATCGACGGAATTTCCACCCGTTACGAGGTTCAGGGCTCCGGCCCGCCGCTGCTCATGTTTTCGCCGGGCGGTTTCGATGCCACGATCGAGAAATGGTCGGGCCTTGGCATTTATGCCAAGACCAAGCCGCTCGATCACCTGACCAAGCATTACACCTGCATCCTTTTTGATCGGCGCGAATGCGGCCAGTCGGGCGGCCGGGTGGAGCGCGTGACCTGGGGTCATTTCGTGCGCCAGGGCGTGGCCATGCTTGATCATCTCAAGATCGACAAGGCCCATATTATGGGCGGCTGCATGGGCTGTTCGCCCGTCATCGCCATGGGCACGCAGGCGCCCGAGCGCGTGCTCTCCATGGTGATCTACTTCCCCGTGGGCGGTCCGAAATACCGCATGTCCAGCCATCAGCGTTTCGCCGAACATCTGGCCTTCGTGCATCAAAACGGCATACAGGCGGTGGTCGATCTCGTGCGGCGCGACGGCAAGGCTTTTGGCGCCGATCCGCGCGGCGGGCCCTGGGCCTCTGTCATCAAGTCGGATGCAGGCTTTGCTGAAACCTATGCGCAGCTCGATGTCGAAAAATACAAGCTCACGATCGTTGGCATGGTGCGCGGCTTGATGGATCGCGACACGGCGCCGGGTGCCGAGCCCGAAGACCTGATGCGCTGCGATCTGCCGGCTCTCATCGTGCCGGGGAGCGACAATTTCCACGCGACATCGGCCGCGCGCTATCTGCAGGAATGCCTGCCGAAGTCGCGCTATTGGGACATGCCGGTCGCAGGCCAGAGCGAAGAAGCGACGGCGAAGGAGCTGCTGGAGTTTTTGGGCAGCGTGTGAGTTTCTCCTTCTCCCGGAGGGAGAAGGTGGCACGCGAAGCGTGACGGATGAGGGGCTGCGCACAATCTCGCAAGATGGCATCCCCTCACCCGGCTCGGGGCTCGGCCCCGAGTCCGCCCTCTCCCTTTGGGAGAGGGTACTTACCCCACCAGATCGAGCGTTCCCTTGGCCCAGATCTCGTCCATCTTGAACGGGCGCGGGATGATCTTCTGTTCGGTGGCATATTGGTTGATCGCCTCGAGCATGGCGCGGTTGGGTTCGACACCGTAAGGCATCGGATCCTTGCCGGTGATCTCGGCGATTTTCATCATCGTCTGATCCATTTTCGTCGGCTCTGCGATCTGGCCGGCGCGCAGCTTTTCGACATAGAGGTTTTTCGCTTTCACGAAAGTCTCGAAAATATCGCGCGCCAGACCCGGATGGGCCTCGAGCAATTCATCGCGCACAACAAGCGTATGATTGATCGGATAATGGCCACGCGTGCGCAAAGCCTCATATCCAACCTGTGCAGGATTGGGGATCAGCGGCTTGATATCGGGATGATCGACGACAATGCCTGATGCGGCAGCAAGCTCGCCCGAGAGCAGCATGTCCTCGACCTTCTTGCCGGCTTCCACCGGCACAACATTGCCGGGCGCTTTATATTCGGCGACATGTTCATCGCCCGAGAGCACCCAGGTGATCTTGGACAGATCGACACCATATTCATGCTGCAAAATCGAACGCGCCCAGACGCCGGCCGTCACCGTATAGCCGCGATTGACGCCGACTTTCTTGCCTTCGAGCTGTTTGGGATCGGTGATGCCGAGCTTGGTGTTGGTCACGATTGCGCCGTGATGGAAGGCGCGCATCAGAAACACCGGAATAGCAGTGATTTTCTTGCCGTGCGCCTTGGCGCAGAGATAGGTGGTGATCGCCATTTCGGAAATGTCGAATTCCGATCCACGCACCATGCGCCGGAAGGCCTGAATGATCTGCGGCACTTCCTCGAATTCGAAATCGAAGGATTGCGGGCGAACAATGCCGTCCTTCAGCGCCTGCGTATGACCGAGCGTCTGGATGGCGGTTTTCAGTTTCATATCAGCCATGGAGGCAACTCCCTGTTGTTTGTTCATTTTTCTTCGTCATTGCGAGCGAAGCGAAGCAATCCATCTTTCGGCATCCGAAGATGGATTGCCGCGTCGCTTCGCTCCTCGCATTGACGACTAGATTTTCAGCGGATCGACCCATGCCTTTTCCAGCGGCACGCGCTCAGGAATCATGCCCTGTTTAAAGGCCGTATCTTCGAGCTTGAGAATGGTCGGCATGTTGAATTCCATGCCGTGAGGCAACGGATCGGAGCCCACAATCTGCATGATCTTTTTATATTTCTTTTCATTCGCGCCATCGATCTCGCCGGCATTCATGCGCTTGAGCCAATCCTGTTTGGCGGTCTCAAACGCATCATAGAGCGAGCGCGCGACCCATGGGTGTTCTGCAAGCACGCTGTCTTTCACGACAATGGTGGCATGCATCGGATAAATGCCGGTGCGCTTGTACCATTCAGCTTCCAGCTCATGCGCATTGGGGAAAAGATCGGGCCACATGCTTGTGTCCTCGGTCTTCCAACCGCCGGCGGGATCGCCCGAGCGTCCGATACCGGCATTGGCGGCAAAGCCTGCAGCGAGCTCGCCATCCTTCATCATCTGGAAAAGCGACTTGCCCTGCGTGTGAATGACATTGGCAGGAAGTTTCAGCTGCTGCACATGTTCTTCATCATCGACGACCCATGTCACTTTCGATGTGTCCATGCCGAATTCATCGATGAAAATGCCGCGCGTCCAGACACCCGTGGTGACGGAATAGGCGCGCACACCAACCTTCTTGCCCTCGAGATCCTTGGGATGTTTGAGGCCAAGCTCCGGGCGCACCAGCAGGCCGCCGTGATGGAAATGGCGCGTGACGAAAATCGGCAGCGCCACGAAGGGCGCACCATAGGCGCGCGCAATCATATAGGTGGTGGGCGCAATTTCGCAGACATCGAATTCAACCTGACGCACCATGCGCCGATAGGCGGCGATCTGCGGATTGACGGTGATGAACTCGGGTTCGACGCCCTCGATTTCGATCGAGCCGTCGCGGATTTTCGACGTGTGCGGATATTCGGCGATCGCCAGCTTGAGTTTTATTTTCTTAGGCAAAGTTTTCTTCCTCCTAGCAGCAGTCGCAGCCCATCCCGTCCAGGACGATCAGCGCATTTTTCATCCATGACGGCGGCAGATCGTCTTCCACGACCTCGCGCACCGGTTTGAAGATCTTGT
>CANHAW010000136.1 GCA_947458675.1 Beijerinckiaceae bacterium | reverse complement strand
GATCACAAATTCTTTGCTGTTGATTTCCTGTTCTGTGGTCCAGAAAATGCTAGCGTTGTTACCGGTTTTTTGAACGGCAAAGCTGCTGAGTTGAACGGGCAATAAACCGAAGCAAGATTTTGGTGTGGCGAATGTGATGGCTTGCCATGGGCGCAGATGCAAAAGCAGGAAGGCGGCGCCCAGGCCGAAGGCGAGCAGATCGCTTTGCCAGCCGGGGAAGATGAAAGCCGCGCCGCTGGCAAAGGCCAAGAGCCGTTCCAGCACAGTGAGCCGTCGCATCAGATAGCCTTCGAATGCAATCGAGGTAATGGCAATGCCCAGCATGGCCAGCACAAGCGCTTCGATGATTTCCGGTATCGTCCCCAGCGTCAGCAGCGCCGGATTATAGACGAACATGAAGGGCACGACGAAAGCCACAAAGGCAACGCGCGTGGCATGAAGGCCGGTTTTCAGGAACGGGCTTTTGGCGACGCCCGCCGCTGCAACAGAGGCCAGCGCATCGGGCGGGGTGAGCACCGCCAGAGCTGAATAATACATGACGAAGAAATGCGTCACGATCACCGCCGTGCCGGCCGGCATGCCGCCATTCTTGAGGAAGACCTGCAGCATGGGAATGGTGACGGCCACCTGCACAATGTAACTCGCCGATGGCGGAACGCCCATGCCCAGAATAATGGTGACGACCATCGTCACCAGCAGGCCGACAAACAGCGAGCTGACGATTGTGGTGGCGACTTGCGTGAATTTCAGCGAGACGCCGGTCAATTCGAAAACGCCGACGATCATGCCAGCCGCGGCAGTTGCAATGGCCACCATCAGCGCGCCCTTGGCGCCATTTTCGAGCGCTTCGAGAATCTGGCGAAGGCCCATGCGTGTGTGCTTGCGAAACCATGATGACAAGACGCAGGCAAAGATCGCCAATGTCACCGAATATTGCGCCGAATAGCCCTCAACCATCATGTAGATGAGCACGCCCAGCGGCAAAAGCGTGTGCCAGTTTTCTTTAAACGTCCGGCGCCATGGCGGTAATTCTTCTTCCGGCAGGCCGCCGATATTGTGGCGCAAGGCTGACCAATGCACGGTCAGGAAAATGCCGAAGAAATAGAGAAAGGCAGGGATGATGGCGTAAAGCGCAATCGTGCCATAGGGCACGCCGATGAATTGCGCCATGATGAATGCAACCGATCCCATCACGGGTGGCATGATGATGCCGCCGGTTGAGGCCGCAGCCTCGATGGCTCCAGCCATATAGGCGGGATAGCCCAGGCGCTTCATCAGCGGAATGGTAAGAACGCCCACCGTCAGCACATTTGCCGGCGCGCTGCCGGAAATCGTGCCGTGCATGGCAGAAGCCAGAACCGCGACTTTCGCCGGCCCGCCGCGCATGCGCCCGACAAGTCCGACCGTCACATCCATGATCAGCTTGCCAAGTCCGCTGCGTTCGAGGAATGCGCCGAAGATGATGAAGAGGATGATATATTCAGCCGATGCCGAGAGCGGCAGTCCGAATATGCCGGCCAGCGTCAGGAATTGCGCATCGACACTTTGGCCAAGAGTATAGCCCGAATGCCGGAAGATCCACGGCAGGCCTGAAACAAAGGGAAAGGCCAGAACAACCACGACAATGCCGGCCAGCGGCCAGCCGGTCTCGCGGCGGCACAATTCGAGAATGGCAATGACGGCGGCCAATCCCATGGCGGCTTCGAGCGGTGTCACGGGTGTGACGAATTCGAACCGTCCGGTGGTGAGATAATCGATGCTCCACATGCGCCATGCCATGGGCACAAGCGCCATGGCGGCGATGACAATGTCGAAAGCACGCGCCGCCAACAGACCCGTTTTGCCGGGAAGAAATGAGAAAGGTTCGGTGGGGCGCACGAGCAGGATCAGCGCCATGGCGAAAGTCAGATGGACGCCGGTCTGGATCGCGACTTCGAACGTTCCGAAAACGCCGGTGTAAATGTGGAAGACCGACATCGCTATGGCGATGGCGGAAATCAGACGGCGCTTCAGCGTCGCTTGTTCCATGCCCAAACTCCTCCCAGGCAGCCGGCGTCTTGTTGTGCCGTACTGCAAGACGGCCCCGCGGTTGCGGGGCCGTTTGTTTTTCCTCAGCGCCAGCCGCGCTCTTTGAAATAGCGCATGGATCCGGGATGAATCGGAATGCCGACTTCAGTCGCCATATTTTTCAGATCCCAGCCGCGCAAATCCGGCTCGACCGCGCCCAATGTTTCCATATTTTCGGCGGCCGCTTTTGTCATTGCATAGGCCTGCTGCTCGCTGACCATATTTTTGTTGGCAATGATAATGTTGGGATAGCCGATCGTCTTCACGACATTGCTGAGATTTTTATAGTCGCTTTTCTCAGCCGGCCATTGCGTCACATAGAAGCTTGGATCCTGCTTGATCATCTCGTCGATGATCGCATCAGGAATCTGGATGAGCCGGACCTTGCGCGATTGCGCGAGATCGATAAAGGCGGCGAATTTATCCGATGGCGAATAGATGAAGCCGTCGATATTGCCGTCCTTGAATTGCTCAACCGCTGCGCCAATCTGCAGATATTGCATATTGACCTTGATCTTCTCCATCGTGAAGAGCTTGTCGGCGAGTTCGACAATGGTGAAGCCCTTCGGGCCTGCATTGATCTTCTTGCCGGCGAGATCCTTGAAGGTCTTGATGGGGGAATCCTCGCCCACGATGACAGCGACCTTGAAGGCTTGGAGTGCGAAAAGCTGGACGATGTTGTCGGTCTTCGACTTGTAGGGCGGGTTGCCGACCAAGCCATCGCGCGCGCTGTTGGAAAGCGTGATGCCCATATGTGCCTGGCCGACATCCACAGCCACGACATTGGCCGCGCCGCCGCCGGGGATGAGGCTGACGCTGCCGACGCCCGGTACTTTCTCAAGCACCTGAGACAGCGCGACGCTCACAGGATATTGCGAGCCGCCTTGGCGTCCGGTGGAAAATTTCATATCGGCCAGCGCCGGGCTGGCGAGAGCGATGGAGACGAGGGCTGCCGCAACGCCTGCGCGCAGCCCCGCAATCGGGGCGCGATTCATAGGTCCTCCCTTGGGCCGGCTCCCTTATTGAGGTGGAGCTCGGTACCGATGCTAGCCCTGCTGCGGGCAGTCGTAAATCGAAGATTTTCGCTTATACCGACTGGCGGCCAAAGCCTCTCAGCGGGGCTGCGTCGATTGCGCGGTCTGGCCGAAGAGCACTTTCTTTTCTTCGTCGGTCATGGTCGCCTCGCGCCGGATGGCCTCGCCCTTTTCATAAGCGCGGATCACGGCTGGGCGCGCCTTCATGGCTTCGAACCAGCGTTTCACATGGGGGAAATCGTCGAGGTTCTGTCCCTGCCGCTCATGCGGCACAACCCACGGGTAGCAGGCCATGTCGGCGATGGAATAATCGCCTGCGACATGCTCGTGTTTTGCCAGTTGGCGATCGAGCACGCCGTAGAGGCGATTGGTTTCTTTCACATATCGTTCGATCGCATAGGGAATTTTTTCGGGCGCATATTGGCTGAAGTGATGGTTTTGTCCCGCCATGGGGCCAAGGCCGCCCATTTGCCAGAACAGCCATTCGATCGTCCGCACGCGCCCACGCAGGTCGCTTGCCATATAATGGCCGGTCTTTTCCGCCAGATAGAGAAGAATGGCGCCGGATTCGAAAATCGAGACAGGTGCGCTGCCGTCTGCTGGCGCATGATCGACAATTGCCGGCATGCGATTATTCGGCGCGATCTTCAAAAAGTCCGGCTTGAATTGCTCGCCCTTGCCTATATTGACGGGAAAGAGCCTGTAGGCGAGCCCGCGCTCTTCAAGAAAGATGCTGATCTTGTAGCCGTTGGGCGTGGGCCAGAAGTGCAGGTCGATCATGGGGCGGTCTTTCCTGTCGCAATGGTCTGGCTGACGATTATCGTCATGAGCCTGCCTGCTGGCAATCATGGCCAGCAGGCAGGTTCATGAATGCGTGTCAGGCGCCCTCTGCCGCCGGCAGGGCCGGCTTGCCGAGGATCATGTCGGATGCTTTTTCCGCCATCATGATCACAGCCGCATTGATATGGGCGCCGACCATGTCGGGCATGGCCGAGGCATCGACGATGCGCAGGCCGGATATGCCGCGCACCTTCATCTGGCTGTCGACGACGCAATCTTCGCCCTCGCCCATTTTGCAGGTGCCGGCGGGATGATGCGCGGTAACTGCAGTGCGCCGGATATAGGCGTCGATCTCGGCATCGGTCTTGACCTTCGGGCCGGGCGTACGCTCTTCGCCGCGATAGGAATCGAGCGGTTTCTGATTGCCGACATCGCGGGCATGTTTGAAACCATTGCGCAGCAGCGGCAAATCGTCGGGATGCGAGAGAAAATTATAATGGATCCGCATCGGCTCGTTGGGATCGGTGGAGCCGAGCTTGATCGTGCCGCGGCTCTTGGGATGAAGCAAAGCAGGGCGAATGCCATAGCCATCCTTGTAGCCGGGCCGCAGCAGCGGGAACCACAGATGGGCATCTGTCGGCAGGCCGCGGAACATGAATTCAATATCCGGCACATCGATACCGGCCTGCGTCTTGACGAAAGCATGCAGCCCGCCGGGCACGACAGTGCCGGCACCCGCGCCGAAGAAATAGGCCTGCAGCATCGACAGAGCCATCCGGTCGAAGCGCATCGAGTGCCGGAAGGGGCCATCATGCAGCCGGTGCCACATGATCAGCACGGCGAGATGGTCCTGGAGATTGTGGCCGACCGGCAGGTTTTCGACGATGCCAATCCCGTGCCGGCGCAATTCTTCCGCCGGGCCGATGCCTGAAAGCATGAGCAAATGCGGCGTCTTGAATGTGCCGCTCGCCAGAATGACTTCGCGCCGCGCATGGGCGCGCACGATCATGCCGTGATGTTCATATTCGATGCCGCGCGCCGTCTTGCCATCCAGAATGATGCGATGGGCATGGGCGCGCGTCTCGACGGTGAGATTGCGGCGCGCACGGGCGGGCTTGAGATAGGCATTGGAGGTCGATGCGCGGCGTCCATTGCGGATCGTATATTGGCCGCGTCCGAAACCTTCCCCATTCTTTCCATTATAATCATCGGTCATCGGGAAGCCGGCTGCTTGGCCCGCCTCAAGCCAGGCATCGAACAGGGGATCTTTTGTCCTGGCCCATTCAGTGCCCAGCGGTCCTTCGCCGCCGCGCCACGTATTGGCGCCATCGATCCATGTCTCGGCTTTTTTGAAATAGGGCAGGACGTCCTTGTAGCTCCAGCCTTTGGCGCCTTCGCGATCCCAGCGGTCGTAATCGCCGCGATGGCCGCGCGTATAGGCCATGACATTGATCGAGGATGAACCGCCCAGCACTTTGCCGCGCGCGGCTTCGATCTGGCGATTGTTCAGATTGGGTTCCGGCTCGGTATGGAAACCCCAATCATGCATGCCATATTCATGCATCTTGCCCATGCCGAGAGGAATATGGATGAGCGGATTGAAATCGCTCCCGCCGGCTTCCAGCAAAAGAACGCTCGACCCGTCGGCCGACAAACGGTTGGCCAGAACGCAGCCTGCCGAGCCTGCGCCAACGATGATGTAATCATAATCCAGATGTGACATGCCCTGCCTTGCTTCTTTGGTTGCGACGCCTTGTTCCGGCGTCTTTGTCATCCGATCACGCTGGCGCCGCCGAAGCGTTCGCGCCAGCGCGGAATGACTTCCTTGTTATAAACATTATCAGGAATTTCGCCGCGTAAAGCCGACAAGACGGCCCGCGTCGCCCATTGGATGCCCGGCCGCAATTCGCCGCCCTCGTTGAAAGAGGCGGAATGGGGCGCAAGCAGCACTTTGTCGCCGAGCTGGCGCAGAGGCGAATCCATGCCCAGAGGCTCTTCCTCGAAAGCATCGATGGCGGCCCCGCGAAGCCGGCCCTCGGCAATGGCTTTGGCCACGGCCGCCTCGTCGATCACTTTGCCGCGCGCCGTATTGATGACAAAGGCCGAGGGTTTCATCAGCGCGATCTGCTCCTCGCGCAGCATGAAACGCGTCTCTTTCGTCAGAACGACATGGTAGGAGACGACATCGGATTCACGCAGAAGGGTTTCATAATCCACCCGCTTCACGCCCGTGAGCTGGAAGCGCGCGGGTTCGGCATAGGGATCATAAGCAATGACCTTGACGCGCCAGGGCGCCAGCAATTGCGAAACGCGTGTGGCAATACGGCCCAGCCCCACAAGGCCGATGGTAATGCCCGGATAGCCATCTTCGCGCGCGCCCAGAAAAGTGGTCGCCATATGGGGCTCGCG
>CANHAW010000135.1 GCA_947458675.1 Beijerinckiaceae bacterium | reverse complement strand
GCGCCCCTGTGCGCGCACCAGCCCGTCAGCCATGACAAGCGCATCGATAAAGCCGGCGCAGGCGCCTGCCAGATCGGCAGCGCCGCAAGAAAGGCCGAGCCTGTGGGCCAGAAGCGGTGCCGAAGGCGGCAAAAGATGGTCGGGCGTGCTCGTCGCCAGAATCAGAAAACCAATGTCGGGATGGCCGGCCTCCGCCAGCGCCATTTGGGCGGCAGGCAGAGCAATGTCGGTCGAAGCCTCATCGGGGCCGGCATAATGGCGGGTGCGAATGCCGACGCGGGATTCGATCCATCCTGCCTCCAGCCCGAGCCGCGCCTCGATCTCTTCATTGGCGACGCATCGCCCCGGCGCGTGATGTCCAAGACCTGAAATGCGCGTTCCCATCAGCGCGCTCCAAATTCATCGGCTGCGGCGGAGATTGCATCATAGGCCTCTGCGAGTTCGCCCGCGCCGATGCAATAGGGCGGCATGAGATAGATCGTATTGCCAAGCGGGCGGATCAGCAGACCGCGCGCGAGGAAGAAAGCATAGAGTTTGGGGCCGATGCCGGCGAGATAGCCTTCATCGGCCACGCGCAGATCGAGCGCGGCAATGGTGCCGCATTGGCGCAGGCCGGAAAAACGATTGTCGTCGGCAAAGCCGGCGAGATGTTTTGTGTGCAAAGCACTGAGCGCGCTCAGACGTTCCAGAACCGGCTCCTCATCCCAGACATTGAGATTGGCGACAGCGGCGGCGCAGGCAATCGGATTGGCCGTGTAGGAACTCGAATGGAAAAAGGTCTTTGTCCGATCGGTCGAATAATGCGCATCGAAAATGGCTTGGCTCGCGAGCGTGACGGCAAGCGGCATGGAGCCACCCGTAATGCCCTTGGCGAGACACATGATGTCGGGGTTGACGCCCGCCTGTTCGCAGGCGGTGAACGTGCCGGTGCGGCCAAAGCCCGTCATGACTTCATCGGCGATGAAGAGGGTTTGCGTATTGCGGCAAATGTTCTGCATCTCGCGCAACACATCAGCGCCATAGGTGAGCATGCCGCCTGCACCAAGCAGCAAGGGTTCGACAATGAGTGCGGCTGCGCCATCGCAGGCGGCGCGCAACGCATCGAGCGTGCGCTGTTCTTGTCCGGGCGCGGGGAAGGGCAGGCGCGTTACATCGAACAAAAGCGGCTCATAGGCGGCGTTGAAAAGGCCGCGCGCGCCGGTCGACATCGTGCCGATTGTATCGCCATGATAGGCATGTTCGAGCGCAATGATGCGCGTGCGCTTTTCACCGAGATTGCGCCAATAGCCCAAAGCCATTTTCAGCGCGACTTCGACTGCGGTGGAGCCGCTGTCGGAGAAAAACACATGCGCCAATTTTGGGCCAAGCTTTGCCTCAAGCCTTGCCACAAGCCGCTGCGCAAGCTCTTCAGCAGGCCGATGCGTGAAACCGGCAAAAATGACCTGATCGAGTTTTTCGGCCTGATCCCTGATCGCACTCACAATGCGCGGATGGCAATGGCCATGTGTGATCACCCACCAGGAGGAAATGCAATCGAGCAGCCGCGTGCCATCTGCCCGCTCCAGCCAAGCACCTTCGCCGCGCGCAATCTCGATGGCTTCGGGTTGCAGCGCATGTTGCGTGAAGGGATGCCAGACAGGCGAGCTCATGCAAATTCCGCCATGTCGAAATTGTCGTGAAAGGCGCGCGCCAGGCTTTCGCGCTCAAGCTTTTCAAGACGCGGCAGGCGGCCGAGGCGGCGCACGCCGCCCATGGCGCAGATTGTATTCTCGCTATCGGCATTGGCCTCGCCGATAAAGGCAATGCCGACAATAGGAATATCGCGCAGGCGCAGAGCCTCGATGGACAGCAGTGAGTGATTGATCGTGCCCAGAGCGGTGCGCGCACACAGAATGACCGGCAATTGCAGATCGGCGAAGAGGTCGATGATCAGCCAGTCGCGCCGCAAAGGCACCATCAAGCCGCCGGCGCCCTCGATGACGAGCGGATCGGCATTGGGCATTTCAAATGCATCGCGGCGGATTTCGATATCTTCCAGTTCCGCCGCGCGATGGGGCGAAAGCGGGGCCTGCAGACGATAGACTTCCGGCAGGATTTTATGGGCCGGCAGGCCCGAGAGACGGCGCACGGTCTGGCTGTCTGAATCCTCTTCCAATCCCGATTGCACGGGCTTCCAATAATGTGCGCCAAGCGCGCCGGCGAGCGCCGACGAAAAGACGGTTTTGCCAATGCCGGTGTCTGTTCCGGTGACGATGAAGGAACTCATGCGGCTTGGTCCTGCATGTGGCGGGCGAGGCTTGCACCCAGCCCGTCTATATCGGCCATGGAGAGATGCGCGCCCAGCGTGATGCGCAGACGCGCGCTTCCCTCCGGCACGGTCGGCGGACGGATGGCGCGCACATCGAAACCATCGGCAGCGATTTTTTCCGCCAGCGCCGTTGCGCGACGATCTGCGCCAAGCACGACGGGCTGAATCTGCGTGCCGGTGCGCGGCAGGCCGAGCTTGTCCAATTGGGCGCCGAGCCGCGCGATGCACTGTTGCAAGGCGGCGCGGCGATCATCAGCACCTGCGCTGAGATGAAGTGCGGCGCGCACAATTGCCGCGACCAGCGGCGAGGGCGCGGTCGCATAGATGAAGGGCTTGCAGCGATTGATCATGAAGCGGCGCAGCGGTTCGGCCATTGTGATGAGCGCGCCGGAGGCGCCCAAAGCCTTGCCGCATGTATGCAGCGCCACAATATTGGCCGCGCCTTCGAACTGGGCTGCAAATCCGCGACCCTGCGGTCCGGCGATGCCGGTCGCATGCGCCTCATCGACAAGCAGCATTGCATCGTGGCGCGCGGCAAGAGCGACAATATCTGCGAGCGGGGCGAGATCGCCATCCATACTGTAGAGGCTTTCAATGGCGATAAAGGCGCGCCCTGTCGCATGTGTCGCACGATAGTCGCGCAAGGCGTCCTCGATGGCCTGCACATGATGATGCGGAATCTCTTGCGTTTGCGCTTTTGTCAGCCCCAGTCCCTCGCGTGTGCTGGCATGAACCAAAGCATCATAGATCACGAGATCGCCGCGCTGGGGCAGGGTGGAAATGATCGCCGCATTGGCGGCAAAGCCCGATCCGAAGAACAATGCGCTTTGCGCGCCGAAAAAGGCAGCGGCTTCCGCCTCAAGCGCTTCATGTTCGGGATGATTGCCGCGCAGCAGGCGCGAGCCGCCGGCGCCCGCCGGTACGCCGCGCTCGAGCGCTGCAAGAGCGGCGTCGCGAAGCGCGTCTGATTCAGCAAAGCCGAGATAATCGTTTGAGGTGAAATCCACGCCCGCCCGGCCTTCGAGCCGGCGCAGACGTCCGCGGCGGTTCAGGGCTTCGAGCGCCTGTTCATACCGGCTCTGCATTGCGGCGCTCGCAGCCAGGCTGCAGGTTTTTCAGGCCGAGACGGCGAAACAAAGCCGTATCCTCATCTTCGCCCGGATTGTCCTTGGTGAGCAGCGTCTCGCCCGCAAAAACGGAATTGGCGCCGGCGAAGAAACACAAAGCCTGCATTTCCGCGCTCATGGCAGTGCGCCCGGCCGACAGGCGGACATCGGAGGCCGGCATCATGATACGCGCCAGCGCAATTGTGCGCACGAAATCGATAGGGTCGATCTTGCCTTCATTCTCAAGCGGTGTGCCTTCAACAGGAATGAGCAGATTGACCGGCACGCTTTGGGGATGTTCAGGCAATGTGGCCAGCGTGACCAGCATGTCGACGCGATCCATTTTCTCTTCGCCCATGCCCACAATGCCGCCGCAGCAGACTTTGATGCCTGCTTCGCGCACATGCGCGAGCGTCTCAAGACGGTCGGCAAAAGTGCGTGTCTTGATGACGTTCTCGTAATGGCGTTCCGACGTGTCGATATTGTGGTTGTAATAATCGAGGCCGGCGTCCTTGAGACGCGCGGCATCCTGCGACGTCAGCATGCCGAGCGTCATGCAGGTTTCCATGCCGAGTTCTTTGACGCCTTCCACCATGGCGACAATGGCCTCCATGTCGCGCTCCTTGGGCGAGCGCCAGGCCGCACCCATGCAATAGCGCGTTGAGCCCGCGTCGCGCGCCTTGCGGGCTTCCGCCAGCACGCGCTCCACCTCGACGAGCTTTGAGGCCTTGAGCCCGGTCTTGTGATGGGCCGATTGGCTGCAATAGCCGCAATCCTCGGGGCAGCCGCCGGTCTTGATCGACAGCAATTGGCTGCGCTGGATCGTATTGGCATCGAACATGGCGCGATGCGTGAGATGGGCCTTCAGCAGGAGATCGTTGAAAGGCAGGTCATAGAGCGCCTGCGCTTCCTCGCGCGTCCAGTCATGACGGATCTCCGGCCTCTGGCCGATCGGGGCATGCATGTTCATTGCGGCAAACCTTTGGGGCTGAAGCGCCTGCCCTTTGTCCTAGCCGCCCGGAGGCCGGCTCGCAATCCCGCCGGAGGGCGGAGATCGGTTCCACCCTTCCGGCTTGGGGATAGGCCTATCCCCTTGCCTTGGCCTCGCGGCGCCGCGCATGGAGCACGAATTCCGTATAGCCATTGGGCTGTTCGCGGCCCTTGAAGACGAGGTCGCAGGCAGCCGCAAAGGCTATGCCGTCGAAATTCGGCGCCATCGGCTTGTAGAGCGGATCGCCGGCATTCTGGCGGTCGACGACGGCGGCCATGCGCTTCATGGATTCCATCACCTGTGCCTGCGTGACCACCCCATGCAGCAGCCAATTGGCAATATGCTGGGAGGAAATGCGCAAAGTGGCGCGATCTTCCATCAAGCCGACATCGTGAATGTCCGGCACTTTCGAACATCCCACGCCCTGGTCGATCCAGCGCACGACATAGCCCAAAATGCCTTGGGCATTATTGTCGAGTTCCTGTTTGACATCTTCCGGCGCGAAATTGGATTGCGCCAATGGCAAAGTGAGAATGTCATCGACCGAAGCAGGCTTGCGCGCCTTCAGCGCGTCCTGCGTCGAGAAGACATCGACCTCATGATAATGCAGCGCATGCAACGTGGCGGCTGTGGGCGAGGGCACCCAAGCCGTTGTCGCGCCAGATTTCGGATGGCCGACTTTCTGGGCCAGCATATCGGCCATGCGATCGGGTGCGGCCCACATGCCCTTGCCGATCTGCGCGCGACCGGTCACGCCGCAGGCCAGGCCTGTGTCGACATTATTGTCCTCATAGGCCTTGATCCAGGCGGTTGCCTTCATGTCATTCTTGCGCACGACGGGGCCGGCTTCGATTGACGTGTGGATTTCATCGCCCGTGCGATCCAGGAACCCAGTATTGATGAAGACGACGCGTTCAGCGGCGGCCTGGATACAGGCGGCGAGATTGATCGTCGTGCGGCGCTCCTCGTCCATAATGCCCATTTTGACGGTATTGCGCTTGAGGCCGAGCATGTCTTCGACGCGGCCAAACAGTTCATTGGCAAAGGCCACTTCGTCTGGCCCATGCATTTTCGGCTTGACGATATAGACCGAGCCGGCGCGCGAATTTTTCACCGGGCTTGCGCCCTTCAGATCATGCATGGCGATCATGAATGAAATGGCGGCATCGAGAATGCCTTCAGGAATCTCGCTGCCATCGGGCCCGAGAATGGCATCGCTATACATGTGGTGGCCGACATTGCGCACCAGCATCAGCGAGCGGCCATGCAGGGTAACTTTAACCTGGGCGCTGTCATAGATGCGATCGGGATTGAGCCGGCGCTCAACCTGTTTGCCGCCCTTGTCGAAAGATGCAGAGAGCGTGCCCTTCATCAGCCCGAGCCAATTGCGATAGACATCGACCTTGTCCTGCGCATCGACGGCGGCAACCGAATCTTCCATGTCCATAATGGTGGAGAGCGCCGATTCCAGCGCGACATCGCTGACACCGGCTTTATCGTCCTGGCCGATCGGATGATTGCGGTTGATGTGAATCTCCGCATGCAGGCCATTGTGCTTGAGCAGCACGATATGGGGCGCATCTGCTGGCCCCTGCCAGCCGGCGAGCTGGGCGGGATTTTTCAGCGCGGGCACAAGTGCGCCATCCTTGATCGCATAAGAGGCAACCTCGGCATGCGAGCCGGAGGCGAGCGGCGCGATCATGTCGAGCGAGGCCTTGGCGCGCGCAATCACCTTGTCGCCGCGGGCCTTGTCATAGCCTTTGGCGGCGGGCTCGGCGACCACAGCATCCGTGCCGTAAAGCGCATCGTAGAGCGAGCCCCAGCGCGCATTGGCAGCATTCAGCGCATAGCGCGCATTGGAAACCGGCACGACGAGCTGCGGTCCGGCCATGCGGGCGATTTCATCATCGACATTCTGCGTCGCGACGGAGAAAGAAGCGGGAGCCGCGCGCAGATAGCCAATCTCCTGCAGCAT
>CANHAW010000134.1 GCA_947458675.1 Beijerinckiaceae bacterium | reverse complement strand
TCTTTTCCTTTCGGATTTGAGGAAATCCCGCACAAGCGGCCGGGCCGGGATGTCGTCCAGCTCGGTCACGAATAGGCGGGTCAGTGAAAAGGAGACCTTTCCACAGGGGCGCTTATACACGAAAGGGTAGATATAGCCAGTTTTTTGGTGGGTTTTATATGGCCAGATTGAAGACGCGGGCCGGCACCAGCTCGCCGCGCTCGACCTCTCCAAAGGCAACAGGCACGCCGCCACAGGCCGCATAGGCCACCCCGCCCATCGGCGCATCGCGGCCTCGCAGGAGGAGCGACTGACCACGGCGCAGGCGCGCAGCCCCGTCCCTGTCCACGACCACGCAGGGGATTTCGAGCAGGCCGGCCTCAACCGGGCGCAAAAGGCTTAAAGCCGCCTCAGGACCCTCCTCCAGCTCGGGCAGCTGGCACGAATCAACCTCGGAAAAGGGGCCGACCCGCGTCCGGCGCAAAGATGTTACGTGTCCGAAACAGCCAAGAGCCCGACCGAGATCGCGGGCGATGGCCCGCACATAAGTGCCCTTGCCGCATTGAGCCTCGAGCACAGCCTCATCATCCGTTGTGGAAACGAGAACCAGAGAATTGATCGTAATCGGTCGCGCCGCGAGCACGACTGTCTCGCCATCGCGCGCAATGTCGTAGGCCCGCTCCCCGTTAACCTTGATCGCGGAAAAGGCCGGCGGCACCTGCATGATTGTTCCGGTGAAGCGCGGCAGCATGGTCTCAATCTGATCCGGCGCAGGACGCCGATCGGACGTGTTGGTCACGCGACCTTCTGTATCGTCGCTCTCGGTCTCGATGCCCCAGCGAATGGTAAAGCGATAGGCTTTCTCTCCATCCTGCACGAAAGGCACGGTCTTGGTGGCTTCACCAAATGCAACGGGCAAAAGACCGGAGGCGAGCGGATCGAGCGTGCCGGCATGGCCGGCCTTTTTCGCATTGAAAATGCGCTTCAGTCGCGAGACGGCATGAGTGGATGTCATGCCAACGGGCTTGTCGAAAATGACCCAGCCGTTCACCTCGATACGCTGTGAACGCGGCGCGCTCATGTGCTGCCCTCATCATCCTCGCGTGCGAGATCCTGCCTGACCTTCGGCGAATTCAAGATCGCGTCGATCTTTGAAGACGCATCGAAACCTTCATCCTGACGGAATCGAAGATCCGGCGAGAATTTCAGATTCACACGGCGCGCAATCTCGCCGCGGAGAAACTTCTTGTTGCGATCAAGCGCCTCGATAACCTCTTTCGCATCCTGCCCGCCAAGCGGCATGACATAGATCGTGGCGAGCTTGAGGTCGGGGCTCATGCGGACATTGGGAACCGTCACGACATGTTTTTCCAGAACCGGATCCAGAATTTCACCGCGTGACAATAAATCCGACATGGCGTGACGGATCAGTTCCGCCACGCGCAACATGCGTTGCGAAGGCTCGCCGCCAGAAGTGTGATGGGTTCGTGCCATGGCCAACTCCGGCATGCGAAACATTTTCCGCATGCGCTCAAGATGATTGAACGTGACTGACTGTCTGAATGAAACGTCCGCTCATCAGAGCGAACGCTTAATCTCCTCGACGCGATAACATTCGATCACATCGCCAGGACGCATGTCCTGATAGTTCTCGAAGGCCATGCCGCATTCCTGACCGGAGAGGACTTCCTTGACCTCGTCCTTGAAGCGCTTGAGCGTCGACAGCTTGCCTTCGTGGACCACGACATTGTCGCGGATGAGACGCACGCTCGCGCCACGCTCCACGCGCCCGTCGGTGACCCGGCAACCGGCAACCTTGCCAACCTTCGAAATGCTGAACACTTCGAGGATCTGTGCATTGCCAAGCATTTCTTCGCGCAAAGTCGGCGCCAGCAAGCCAGACATCGCGCCCTTCACATCATCGACCAGATTGTAGATGATGTTGTAGTAGCGAATTTCGATATCCGAACGTTCAGAGGCCTCTCGCGCTTCCTTGTGCGCGCGCACATTGAAGCCGATCACAGCAGCACCCGAGGCTTCCGCCAGAGTGATATCGGATTCGGTAATACCGCCGACGCCCGCATGAATGACGCGCGCCGCAACTTCATCGGTGTTCAGCTTTTCGAGCGCAGCAATAATTGCTTCGACCGAGCCCTGCACATCGCCCTTGACGAGCAGCGGGAATTCCTTGCGACCCGCTGTCTTCAGCTGGCTCATCATATCCGCCAGCGATGCACGCGCACCGCCGCCGCGTGCTGCCAGCTTGTCGCGCTTCTGACGTTCGCGATATTCAGTCACCTCGCGGGCGCGGGCTTCGTTTTCAACCACAGCGACACGATCGCCGGCTTCCGGCGCGCCGTTGAACCCGAGCACTTCCACGGGGAAGGAGGGGCCGGCAATGCGGACATTCTTGCCCTGATCGTCAAGAAGGGCGCGCACGCGACCCGATTGAGAACCGGCAACGACGATGTCGCCAAGCTTTAGCGTGCCGCGTTGCACGAGAACCGTTGCGACCGGACCACGGCCGCGATCAAGCCGCGCTTCGATGACCGTGCCTTCGGCAGCGCGGTTCGGATCGGCCTTGAGATCGAGCACTTCAGCCTGCAGCGCGATGGCATCGAGCAGCTTGTCGAGATTGATCTGCTTGGTCGCAGAAACTTCCACTTCAAGCGTTTCGCCGCCGAATGTTTCCACCTGCACATTGTGCTGCAGAAGCTCAGTGCGTACGCGTTCGGGTTTGGCGTCCGGCTTGTCGATCTTGTTCACTGCAACAATCATGGGCACGCCAGCAGCGCGCGCATGATTGATGGCTTCGATCGTCTGCGGCATGACGCCGTCGTCGGCGGCAACAACCAGCACAACGATATCCGTGACCTTCGCGCCACGGGCGCGCATGGCGGTGAATGCGGCGTGACCTGGCGTGTCGATAAAAGTAACCGCCTGACCGTTCGGCGCCGTCACTTGATAGGCGCCAATATGCTGTGTGATGCCGCCCGCTTCGCCCGCGACAACATTTGCTTTGCGAATAGCATCGAGCAGCGAGGTTTTACCGTGATCGACGTGACCCATGATGGTGACGACCGGCGGACGCGATTCTTGCGCGCCTTCATCGTCGGGTGAATCGAAGAGGCCTTCCTCAACGTCGGATTCCGCCACGCGCTTGACCGTGTGGCCCATTTCCCCGGCGATCAGCTCAGCTGTATCGGCATCGATCACGTCGGTGATCTTGTGCATTTCACCTTGGCGCATCAGGAGGCGGATCACATCCACCGCGCGTTCCGACATGCGGTTCGCCAATTCCTGAATGGTGATCGTCTCAGGCAAAGTCACTTCGCGTGAAATCTTTTCTTTCGGCTCGCTGACATGCCCCTTCATGCGCTGCACGCGGCGGCGGAAAGCGGCAACGGAACGTGTGCGCTCCTCTTCCTCCTGCGTGGCGCTGGTCACGGTCAGGCGACCGCGGTTCTTCATCTCGCCAGAGCGCGGCGTCTTCGGAACGGCCGGGAGAGCAACTTTCGGGCCCGGCAAAATCGGCCGTGGACCAGATGGACGAGGCGCCGGAGCGCCGGCGCCGGCAGATTGCACGGGCGCGGCAGGCGCGGCGCTGCGGCGCATGGTGGGAGCAGCCGGAGGCAGTGGCCCCTCGCCGGCAAGCCGACGCGCGGCAGCTTCTTCGGAGCGCCGCTTGGCTTCGGATTCCTGCTGGCGTCGCGCATCTTCCTCGCGCTTGCGCGATTCGGCGGCCTCACGCTCTATCTTTTCAGCGGCATCGCGCTCGGCGCGAGCCTTGGCCTCGGTTTCCTGACGACGGCGATCCTCTTCCTCGCGTTCGCGGGCACCGACAAGGGCGCGGGCGCGGGCATCGCGCTCCTCGTCCGTCAAAGTGCGCAGCACCACGCCGGATGTTGGCCTGGAAGGCGCTGCAGAGCGGGATCCGCGACCAGAAGTCGGTGCGGCCTTTGCAGCCGGTGCAGCCACCGGGGCCGGAGGAGCGGCGACAGCCTTGGGGGCCGGGGCGGGGGGCGCTGCGGCGGGAATCTCAGCCGGGGCAGGGGCTGGGGCAGCAGCCACCGGTGTTGTCGGGACAGCAGCGGGCGCTGCAGGTGCTGCGGGCGGCGCCGCCTTGGCAGGGGCGGCCGGAGCTGCGCCGGGGCCGACAACGCGGCGCTTGACGGTCTCGACGACAACCGCCTTGGTGCGGCCGTGCGAGAAGCTCTGGCGGACGACGCCCTGCTCGACCGGACGCTTCAGCGAGAGCGTCTTCCCAACGGTCAGGGTCTTGTCGCCTGTATTCTTCGTGTCACTCATATGGTCTCGATCCCAGGGCCGTGCCCGCTCGTCATTACATTGGCGCCGGAGCCCTGCCCCGGCCGGTCGTCTTGGCAATGATCCGGGCCGCCGCCCCGCCGATTGCGGTCTTCCGCTCCTGCTTCAGCCGTCCGCCTCTCGACGTCCGGCAATCCAAATCCTGCCGATCCGGAGCCATTTTCGACCCCGCTCCCGCCCCTGTAATGCGCGAGACGGCGGCACCGCTCCAGAAAAGCTTCACTGGCAGCACCACACCTGAGGGCTGCATGTATCACATTTGACCGCCCCAATGCCAAATCCAATTGAGGGGAGGCGAAGAGAACGACCCTCGGGACGGAACGGGCGGCCTCGCCATAGGCGCGCGTCAGCGCCTGTCCCATCTTCCTGATCCCATCCGCACCGCCGTCCGACGCATGAACAAGCGCTGCGACAGGCCCGGATGAGATGGCTTTTTCGACCTTGGCAGACCCTGCTGTAACAAGGCCTGCCTTGTTGCAAATCGAGAGAGATTGCAAAGCGCTATGCTCCAGCAAGCGCTCGACGTCATCTGCCAGAACTGGAGAAACCAGCGCCTTTGCCTTCAAGCCCTTTGCGAAAAGATTTCGCGCCGCAGCTTCGGCAACCCTGCTCTTTACAGCCTCAACCCAGACTCCGCGACCGGGCAGGTTGCGCTTCAGATCTGCGACGATCGTATCGTCAGGAGCAAGAACGAAGCGGATCATTTCGGACGGCGGACGGACAGCGCGCGTGACAATGCACGTGCGCTCCTGTTCCGTCTCGCTCGCCCGTTCTGCCCGCTTCAATCATTTGCTCCTGTATCAAGCTTGCGCTTCGCCAGCATCCGCTTCGGCTTCAGGCATCGCCTCAACCCAGCCAGCCTTGACGCGGGCATCCATGATCATGGCTTCGGCTTCGTCGCGCGAAACCTCCATCCCGTCGAGGAAGCCGGCATTCTTGATCGTCTCGCCGTCCTTGCGCTCTGACCAGCCCACAAGATCGTCGGTGGCACAACCGGCGAGGTCTTCGACGCTCTTCACGTCATTCTCGCCGAGCCGGACCATGATGGCTGTTGTCACGCCGCTCACATGACGCACATCATCCTGAACGCCGAGCTCTTTCCTGCGCGCATCCAGTTCGGCTTCCTGCTTGGCAAGAAACTCACTCGCGCGATTCTGGATCTCCGATGCCGTCTCTTCATCGAAGCCTTCGATGGAAGCGAGCTCGGCAAGATCGACATAGGCGAGTTCCTCGACCGAACGGAAACCTTCTGACGCAAGCAATTGGCCGACGACTTCATCGACGTCCAGCGCCTGCATGAACGTATTCGTGCGCTCGACAAATTCTTTCTGACGGCGCTCGGATTCTTCAGCTTCCGTCAAAATGTCGATGTCCCAGCCGGTCAGCTGCGAAGCAAGACGGACATTCTGTCCGCGACGCCCGATGGCGAGCGACAATTGATCGTCCGGCACCACGACTTCAATGCGCGCCGAATCTTCGTCGAGAACAACCTTGACGACTTCTGCTGGCTGCAAGGCATTGACGATGAATGTCGCAGCATCCGCCGACCACGGAATAATGTCGATCTTCTCGCCCTGCAATTCATTCACCACCGCCTGCACGCGCGAACCGCGCATACCGACGCAGGCGCCGACAGGATCGATCGAAGAATCGCGCGAAATGACAGCGATTTTCGCACGTGAGCCGGGATCGCGCGCGACAGACTTCACCTCGATAATGCCATCGTAAATTTCTGGCACTTCCTGAGCGAAAAGCTTTGCCATGAATTGCGGATGCGTGCGCGACAGAAAGATCTGCGGGCCCCGCTGTTCGCGACGCACATCATAGACATAGGCGCGGACGCGATCGCCCGGACGGAACATTTCACGCGGGATCAGTTCATCGCGGCGAACGATGGCCTCACCACGACCAAGATCGATGATGACATTGCCATATTCAACGCGTTTGACGACGCCGTTAACGATCTCGCCGATGCGATCCTTGTATTCCTGGTACTGACGGTCGCGCTCGGCTTCGCGCACCTTCTGCACGATGACCTGCTTGGCCGACTGTGCTGCGATACGACCGAAATCGAAGGGCGGCAGCGTCTCGGCGATCCAGTCGCCAACCTGAGCGGCGGGATTGCGCTTGCGTGCATCGGCAAGGAGAATCTGTGTCGCATCGTTTTC
>CANHAW010000133.1 GCA_947458675.1 Beijerinckiaceae bacterium | reverse complement strand
GGAAATCGTTGATATCGAGCGCCGGCTCGGCGAAAAACTGGGCCGCGCCCTGGTTTTCAAGCACGAGCAATTGCCGCTGGATTGCGCCGACGCTGGCCGGGGCGACATTGCCATATTTGGCTTTCAGCTCGGCCGCATTGTCGCTGACATATTGCAGCAGCGCGCGCAGGTCTTTCAGATCGAGCAGCAGCAGGCCCTGCTCATCGGCCACGCGGAAGACGATGTTGAGTACGCCTTCCTGCGTGTCGTTGAGATCGAGCAGGCGCGAGAGCAGCAGCGGCCCCATTTCCGAAATGGTGGCGCGCACGGGGTGACCCTGTTCGCCAAACAGATCCCAGAAGACGACCGGAAATTCATCGGCCTGATAGGCGACGCCAATCTCCTGCGCGCGTTTGACGAAAGGCGCCTTGCCATCGCCCGGCATGGCGACACCGGACAGATCGCCCTTGATGTCGGAGGCAAAGACGCTGACGCCGGCAGCCGAAAAACCTTCCGCCAGAACCTGCAAAGTCACCGTCTTGCCGGTACCCGTCGCCCCGGTGACAAGCCCGTGGCGATTGCCGAGCGGCAGGCTGAGATAATCAAAGGTCTCACTTTTGCCGACAAGGATCTTGCCAGGCTGGTTTTTCGGATCGTCCGCCATGCTGTGCTGCTCCCTTGGATCCAAATCTTTATAGGCAAGGCCGGGCCGCTCTTCCACCGGCGGGAACCGCACTGACGGGCTGTTGATTGCAGGGCGGGACGGTTCGCGTCTAAACTTTGCCCGAACCAATGAGGGACGCCATGCAAGAAATCGTCGATCGTGTCGCCAGTGCCGCCGGAATCGAGCCGGGCCTTGCCGCCCAGGCCATCGGCATCATCCTCGCCTTCCTGCGCAAGGAAGGCCCGACGGCAGATGTCGAGCAACTCCTCGCCGCCCTTCCAGGTTCAGCCGAACTGGCGCAGGAATATGGCGACGCCAGCGGAGGCCTGGCCGGCATGTTCGGCGGCGGCCTGATGGCGCTGGCCGGCCAGCTCTCCGGCATTGGGCTGGGCATGGGCGAAATGCAGGGCGTCGGGCGCGAGCTTTTTGAGGTGGCGCGCGAACAGGCCGGTGAGGATGTGGTCGGCCAGATCGCCGGCTCCATTCCAGGCCTCGGCCAGTTCACCTGAGAGGCGCAGGCGCGCACATTCGACTTTAGGTCTGTGGTCGCCTGCGGCGCATCATGCGAAAAGGCCCGATGACACGACCGGACGCCCAGCGCGACAAAGCGAGACCGTATGTTTGAGCCTGCCTTCGCCAGCGCCTTTCCAGCCATCGATGAGGCGCAATGGCGCAAACTCGTCGATCATGTGCTGAAGGGCGCGCCATTCGAAAAGCTCGTCGGCAAAAGCTATGACGGCCTTGCCATTGCGCCCCTCTATCCACGGGCCAAATCGGCCACACCGATTGCCCCCGCCCATGCCGGCGCATGGGAGCAATTGGCCCGCGTCGACAATCCCGATGCGCGCGCTGCCCATGAACAGGCGCTGAGCGATCTGGAAAATGGCGCGAATGGTCTGCATGTCGTCTTTGCGGGATCGAGCGGATCCTATGGCTTTGGTCTGGCGCCCGATACCGATACGCTCGAACAGGCGCTCGAAAGCATCGTGCTGGAGACAGGCCTGCCTATCGAGATCGATGCCGGGCCGCATGGCACTTCTGTCGCTGCCGCAATGGAAAAAATTCTCGCCGCGCGCAAGCTTGCACCCGCGCAGGTGCGCATTTCCTTCGGGCTCGATCCGCTTTTTGAAGATGCAAAACTTGTTGCAGCTACAGCTGCGCGCCTCTCCAAGGCGGGCTTTGGCGCGCCCGCAATTGTTGCCGATGCTCGGCGTGTTCATCATGCAGGCGGTGCGGAAGCGCAGGAAGTTTCGCTTGCGCTCGTCTCTGCCATCACCGCGCTGCGCGCACTTGAAGCGCAAGGCCTGTCGCTCGATGAGGCGCGCGCGCTCATCGCCTTCCGCCTTGCCGCTGATGCCGATCAGATTCTCACCATTGCCAAATTGCGCGCGCTGCGAAAACTCTGGGCGCGTGTGGAAGAGGCCTGCGGCCTTGCGCCAAAGCCGATCCGCATTCATGCGGAAAGCGCTTTTCGCATGATGACGCAGCGCGATCCTTATGTGAATTTGCTGCGCACGACAGTCGCCGCTTTTTCAGCAGGGATCGGCGGCGCCGATCATGTGAGCCTACTCCCCTTCACACAGGCTTTGGGCTTGCCGGATGCTTTTGCACGGCGTCTTGCGCGCAACACGCAGCTCATCCTCGCAGAAGAATCGAACCTCGGCGCAGTGGTCGATCCTGCGGCAGGCGCAGGCGGATTTGAAACGCTGACAGACGAAATTGCAGCAAACGCCTGGGCTTTGTTTCAGCAGTCCGAGCGCGACGGGCTAGATGCTTTTCTGAAAGTGCTTTCAGCCGATGTCGCGAAAACATGCGCCGCGCGGCTGAAAAATATTGCGCGCCGCAAGGACCAGCTCACCGGCGTGAATGAATTCCCCCATGTGCATGAGGGCGCGGTTGATGTGCTGGCCCCAGCGCGTGCTTTGGCGCAGGACAAAATCTTTCCGCCGATGCGGCTCGCGCAGCAATTCGAAGCTCTGCGCGATCACGCAGATACCATGGCGCCGCGCCCGCGCATCTATCTTGCCACTCTGGGCACAGCCAGCGATTTCACTGCGCGTGCCATGTTTGCAAAAAATGTCTTCGAGGCCGGCGGCATCGAGGCCATCATGCATGAGGGCGACGATCTCGCCGCAGGCTTTGCAAAATCGGGCGCAAAACTCGCCTGCCTCTGTTCGAGCGATGCCATCTATGCGGAGAAAGCCCTTGAAGTGGCGGGCGCGCTGAAAGCAAAGGGCGCAAAACTCTATCTCGCAGGCCGCCCCGGCGATCTGGAAACAGAATTGAAGGCTGCCGGTTGCGAGCTTTTCATCTTTGCCGGATGCGATCTTGTGGAGACATTGAACGAAGCGCTGAACATGGGCCATTAGCGCGGCCCGCTTCTCCCATGGGGAGAAACTGTCATGCGAAGCATGACTGATGAGGGGTTACGATCAGGCATGGGTAGCCCCTCATCCGGCTGCTCCGCAGCCACCTTCTCCCCATGGGAGAAGGAGACCGCGACATTGAGGACGAATTGACATGAGCCGGATTCCAAACTTCGCCAATCTCGCTTATCAAGCGGCCGCAACACCTGCGCCGCAGATGAGCGATGCGCGCTGGATGACGCCCGAAGGCATTGCGGTGAAAAATGTCTATGGCGCAGCCGATCTCGCCGGTCTCGATTTTCTCGATACTTATCCGGGTGCCGCGCCCTATCTGCGCGGCCCCTACCCCACCATGTATGTGAACCAGCCTTGGACAGTGCGCCAATATGCGGGCTTTTCCACGGCTGAGGATTCCAATGCCTTCTATCGCCGCAATCTTGCAGCGGGACAGAAGGGCCTGTCGGTGGCTTTCGATCTTGCAACGCACCGCGGTTACGATTCCGATCATCCGCGCGTGGCGGGCGATGTCGGCATGGCGGGCGTTGCCATCGATTCCATCTATGACATGCGCACTTTGTTTTCGGGCATTCCGCTCGACCAGATGTCCGTGTCGATGACGATGAATGGCGCCGTACTCCCGGTGCTTGCGCTCTATATTGTTGCGGGCGAAGAACAGGGCGTTGCGCAGGAAAAATTGTCGGGCACGATCCAGAACGACATTCTCAAAGAATTCATGGTGCGCAACACCTATATCTATCCGCCTGCACCCTCCATGCGCATCATTTCGGATATTTTCGCCTATACGTCGCAGCATATGCCGAAGTTCAATTCGATTTCGATTTCCGGCTATCACATGCAGGAAGCCGGTGCGACGCAGGATCTCGAACTCGCCTATACTTTGGCCGATGGCGTCGAATATATTCGCGCCGGGCTTGCAGCGGGCATGGATGTCGATCGATTTGCGCCGCGCCTGTCCTTCTTCTGGGCGATCGGCATGAATTTCTTCATGGAAGTCGCAAAGCTGCGCGCCGCGCGTCTGCTCTGGGCCAATCTCGTCAAGCAATTCGATCCCAAGAGCGAGAAGTCGCTGCCCTTGCGCACCCATTCGCAAACATCCGGCTGGTCGCTCACCGCGCAGGATGTGTTCAACAATGTCATCCGCACGCAGATCGAGGCCATGGCGGCAACGCAAGGCCATACGCAATCTCTGCACACCAATGCGCTGGATGAGGCACTCGCCTTGCCGACCGATTTTTCGGCGCGCATTGCCCGCAACACGCAGCTCTTTTTGCAGCAGGAAAGCGGCACGACGCGCGTGATCGATCCATGGGGTGGATCTTTCTATGTCGAGCGGCTCACTGCCGACCTCGCCAAGCGCGCGCAGGCGCATATTGATGAAGTGGAAAAGCTCGGCGGCATGGCGAAAGCCATCGAGGCGGGCATTCCCAAATTGCGCATCGAGGAAGCAGCTGCGCGCACGCAGGCGCGCATCGATTCAGGCCGCCAATCCGTGATCGGCGTCAATAAATACAAGCCCGAAAACGAGCGCCCTATCGATGTGCTCAAGGTCGATAATTCCGCCGTGCGCGCCAGCCAGATCGACAAGCTTAAGCGCCTGCGCGCCGAGCGCAACGAGGCCGATGTGCAACAAAAGCTCGAAGCGCTGACCAATGGTGCAGCAGGCCATGGCAATCTGCTGGCGCTGGCAATTGATGCTGCGCGCGCCAAGGCAACTGTTGGCGAAATTTCGCTGGCGCTCGAAAAAATCTTCGGTCGCCACCGCGCCGAAATCAAAACGATCAGCGGCGTCTACAAGGATGAGGCCAATCCATCCGCCGTGGAGCGCGTGCAGCGCGTCACTCAGGCGTTTTATGAAAATGAGGGCCGGCGCCCGCGCATTCTTGTTGCCAAAGTCGGCCAGGACGGACATGACCGCGGCCAGAAAGTCGTCGCATCGGCTTTTTCCGATCTCGGTTTCGATGTCGAAATCGGGCCTTTATTTGCCACGCCCGAAGAGGCTGCAGCGCAAGCTGTTGACGCCGACGTGCATATTGTCGGCATTTCATCGCTCGCCGCCGGCCATCTCACACTTGTGCCGGAATTGCGCGAGGCGCTGAAGAAGCAAGGCCGCGACGACATAATGATCGTGGTCGGCGGCGTGATCCCGCCGCAGGATTTTCAGGCCGTGCGCGATGCAGGCGCGAGCGCCATCTTCCCGCCGGGAACGGTGATTGCAGAAGCTGCTGAACAGCTGATCGATGAGCTGAATGCGCGGCTGGGTTACGCACAGCGCCCGCCGGCTTGACCGTCATCTTTCGTCGTCATTGCGAGGCAATGACGATGAATCATTGCACGACCCCCACCCCGCTCGGCTTCGCCGAGTCGGCCCTCCCCTCAAGGGGGAGGGAGAAGAGACGCGCAGCCTGTCCCCCTCCCCCTTGAGGGGAGGGGCTAGGGGTGGGGGTCGCGCGCACTTGCCCGTTGCGCGTCATTGCGAGCGAAGCAATCCATCTTCGTCCACACGAGCCAAAAGATGGATTGCCGCGTCGCCTGCGGCTCCTCGCAATGACGAAACTATTGCGCCATCGGCGGCAGCGGGCTTGCTGTTACGGGGGTATTTGCAACGGGCGGCATGGCAGCTTCTGCTGGGCTTCTGCGCGTCGCATCGATCATTGCGGCCACACCGGCATCGTCGCTGCGCGGTGCTGCGAGTTGGGCGCCAATCGTGCGCACGACAAGTGGCACATCGCCATAGAGCGAATGGCCGATAAAACCGGCCGATGTGCTCGACAGATCGTAGACTTTGACACCAAGCCTTGCGAGTTCCTCGCGTTCGCGCGAATTGCGCGGATCCATGGCGCCCACGCGCGGACGCGCGCCGGCAAGGCGGCTCGACAGATTGAGCGCGCGGTCGTTGGCCGACACGAAGATCGACACATTGGCGCCAGACAGGCGCGACATTTGCTGACGGAAGACGTTGAGATCGATATCAGGCGCTGCCAACATCACATCGCCCAGTCGCCCGCCCAGATTGCGTGCGCCCGCAATGGAATTTTCGCGCAAGGCTTCCATCGCCAGCCACGAACCCATGGAATGGGCGAGCACATGCACACGCCCCACGCCCTCAACCTGGCTCAGATCGCGCATGAGTTTCTGCAAAGCATCGCGCGAAGCCGTCGCACTCTCTTTATCCGACACATAAGAGAAGAGATTGGATTCCGACGGCCAGGTGAAGAGCACGGCGACGCCGCCGAATTTCCCGTCATTGACCAATTGCGCCACACGGAAACGCGCTTCATCGAGCGACGTGTTGAAGCCGTGGACATAAAGCAGAATGTCGCGGTTCGAGCCGATGCGCCCCGACAGATAGGTTGAGAGCTGCAGGCGGAATTCTTCAGGCTCGAGCGCATGGCCGCCCAGAACAGAAAAATGCTTTTTCGGATCGGGCTTGCCGAAGGAGGGTTCCTCGATCGCACCGGGCT
>CANHAW010000132.1 GCA_947458675.1 Beijerinckiaceae bacterium | reverse complement strand
GCCCAGCCCGCATGCATGCGCTTGGTCCAGGTGCCTTCGGCCAGATATTCGATAATGCCGGAGGCCATCGAACCGGCAATCCCGAG
Source organism: Beijerinckiaceae bacterium (assembly GCA_947458675.1). Taxonomy (GTDB): domain Bacteria; phylum Pseudomonadota; class Alphaproteobacteria; order Rhizobiales; family Beijerinckiaceae; genus Terripilifer. Next base: position 6,448 of record CANHAW010000132.1, on the reverse strand, counting down.
CGCATCCACCGTCTGCTTCTTGTTGAGGCCCAGCGCAACAGAGACAGCAGCAGCAGCAGCCATCGTGCCGATGACGGCGGTCGGGTGAAAGCCTGCCTTGTGGATCGCCTTGGGCGTGACAAGGCTCAGGCGGCAGAGCAATTCCGCGCCATAGGCGGTGGCAAGCAGCAGGCGCTCGCCCGAGAGATTTTCCAATTCGCAAATCGCCATGGCGGCGGGCACGACAACGGCGCCCGAATGAACCGGGCCGCCCTCAAACGTGTCGTCATAATCCTCGCCATGGGCCGCCGTGCCGTTGATGAGAGCCGCGCTGAACGGATCGAAGCCGCGCGCATGGCCGATGGCGGTTGCATCCCCCGGACCGGAGGCTGCCAGACAGGCAGCAATATAGGGCTCGTTGCGGGCCGAAATGCACAGGCCCGCGACATCAAGCACAATGCGGCGCGTCATTTCCACCGTCTCGGGGGAGAGTTTCGCGCTCTGTGCACCAACCAGCCAATCGGCCAGGGTTTCGGCAATCGGGGTCGTGATGTCCTGCGTCATCGGCGTTTCCGGGTTGTTTTTGTGGATTGGCCCCGAGCGAGGCACTTGGCGCTTTGATTGTCAATTGTCGACAGTTTACCGTTTTCGTCAAGTCGCCACGGCTCTTTTCCCCATCTCGCCTTTCGCGAGGGGGCGGCATATGATGTCTTCCGAATGAGAGACAGGCTGCAAGCCTGCCAAGGAGGGTGGCATGACCAATATGCGCGTGAATGGGCTGCGCGGCGTTGAACTGGCGGTCTTCGACCTCAAGGAAACGCAGGATTTTTACGCCAATGCCTGGGGGCTCCAGACGGTGGCCGCAGCCGATGGCAGCGCCTATATGCGCGCCGCCAGCGCCGAACATCATGTGCTGGCCATCCATGAGCGCAAGCGCGCCGGACTGGCCGCCGTGCATTTTTCAGCCCCCGACCGCGCCGCTGTTGATGGCCTGCATGCCAAATCCAAGGCCTGGGGCTGCGAGATTGTCGCTGCTCCGCATGATCTGCCGCTGATCGCCGGCGGCGGCTATGGTTTTTCGGTGAAAGCGCCCGAAGGCCAGATCCTCACCATTTCCTGCGATGTCGCGCGCCATGCCTGCACGGGCGATTTCTACGACCATTCGCGCCCCGACAAGCTCTCGCATGTCGTGCTCAATTCGGTCGATATACAGAAGCAGGAAGCCTTCTTCTGCGATGTGCTCGGCTTCCGCCTGACCGATTCCACCGCGCGCATGGATTTCATCCGCTGCTCGAGCTACCACCATTCGATCGCGCTCGCCCGCGCGCAGGGGCCGGGCCTCAACCACATGGCCTATGAAGTCTCGAATTTCGACGGGCTGATGCGCGGCTCAGGCCGCATGAAAAAGCATGGCTATAATATCGGCTGGGGTGTCGGCCGCCACGGGCCGGGCAATAATCTCTTCTCCTATTTCATCGAGCCCAATGGTTTCGTCACCGAATATACGGCTGAAGTCGATACAATCGACGAGGCGACGCATGTGGTGGGCACGCCCGATTATTGGGCGAAAATGATGAACGGCCCCGACCGTTTCGGCCTTGCCGATCCCTCGCCCGAATTGCGCGATGCCATGCATGGCAAATTCGTCGATGAGCGCAACAAGCGTTGCGAAGAAATCATCGCCGAGAAAATGGCAAGCTGACGAGCAGCGGCGCGGACAAAACATCCGAGCCGCTTGAAGCGCCTGGCCTGCCCGCGCATGCTCTGCCTGAGCGAATCATCGGGGAGGCTGGCCATGCGCTGCAATTTCTGTGACGGTACCGGCATGCGCCGCAATGGCACGCAGGTCGTGCCCTGCGCGGAATGCGGCGGCTGCGGCGTCGCCCATTGCTGCGATGGCATTCAATCCTGCTGCGAGATTGAGGGCGACGAGAGACTGGCACCACTCAAACAGGTCGAACTCAGCCCCGTGCCTCATAGTGTGCCGGTTGAGCGGCGCGACTGAAACAAAAGGGCCGCCTCTTGGTCCGCCTCTTGGGCGGCCCTTCTGCTTTTACATTTCGACAAAGCCCATTTTGCCGTCAGGGCCTTTCTTCCAGACATACATGACATAATCGGCATCGGTGCGATCGCCCTTTTTATTGAGCGAGAATTTGCCGATCACCGTGTCGAAAGCCATGCCCGAATGCATGATTTCGGCGACTTTCTTCGGATCGAGCGAATTGGCCTTTTCCGCCGCCTGTTTGATGACCTGCACGGCCGCATAGGAATAGAGCGTATAGGTTTCGGGATTAATGTTTTTTGCCGCAAATCTGGCGAGAACCGGCTTGGCATTGTCACGCTTGGTCGGATCGGGACCGAAGGTCATCAATGTGCCTTCCACTGCATCACCCGCAATGGCGGCAAGTTCGGCGGTTGCAATACCATCGCCGCCAATCATCTGCGCATTGAGGCCCTGCTCGCGCATCTGGCGCAGCAGAACGCCTGCCTCGCCATGCAGGCCACCCCAGAACAAAACTTCCGCGCGCTGCTGTTTCATCTTGGTGACGACAGCCGTGTAATCGCGTTCGCCCGGATTAATGCCCTCATAGAGCACTTCCTTGACGCCCGCCGCATTCATCGCCTTTTGCGTTTCATCCGCCAGACCTTTGCCATAGGGCGTCTTGTCGTGAAGGATGACGATGCGCTTGTCCTTGAATTTTTCGGCGATGAATTTCGCCGCCACAGCGCCCTGCTGATCGTCGCGCCCGCAGGTGCGGAAAACATTCCAGAGACCGCGCTCGGTAAAACGCGGATTGGTGGAAGCCGGCGTGATCTGCAAAATGCCGCTCTCGGCATAGACTTCGGATGCCGGAATCGACACGCCCGAATTGAAATGGCCGATCACGAATTTCACGCCATCGCCGACGAATTTATTCGCCACCGACACGCCTTGCTCAGGGCGCGAAACATCGTCGCCGAGCGACAATTGCAGACGCTGGCCCAAAATGCCGCCGCTGGCATTGATATCTTCAACCGCCTGTTCGACGCCGTTCTTCAGCATGGCGCCGAATGTGGCGCTGGGCCCTGTGATGGGACCGGCAACGGCGAGCTTGACCTGCGCATGGGCGGGCAGCGCAAAGGCCGAAAGTGCAAAAGCCGCAGACAGAAGAAGGCGGGAGACGCTGACCCTGTGCATCATTTTCTCCATAGGCAGATCGGGCGGAAGGAACCGCCGGCTCGGACCTGAGATTACAAGTTTCAGCCCGTCTGTCACGGCCCATCGGCCGCGCGCGGGCCAATTGAGAACAGGCCTTTGCGCTCCAGCGCAAAACCATATTGGCGCAAAGCCTGCCGCGCCCGTGTCAGCCGGAAGGAGATGACAGCCACACCCAAAAGCCAGGCGAAGGTCAGGCCAAGGCCGCCCAGCGACAGGGCCAGATCTGCCAGAGCTGCGCCGGGTGCTGCCGCCAATTGTGCGAGATCCTTGCCGATGCGGGTTGCCGGAATGACCGGATTTTCAAACAGGGCGTAATCGAGAAAACCGAAAACGCAGGCGAGTAGAAAGCAATAGAGCACGAGAAGGAGCGGGCGCCGCCAGGTCTGCGCAATTGCGCGCCCCGTGGCTGCCGCCGCTGCGCCGCCCAAAATCAATGTCAGCAGGATTGTCGTCCACAAAGCCTGAATGCCGGCGGGGGCGATCATGTCGATCATCAATGTCCGCCCTCCAGATAGGCTGCGCGCACTTGCGGGTCGGCCAGAAGATCGCGCCCCTGTCCCGACATTGTGATGGCGCCATTGACCATGACATAGCCGCGATGGGCGAGTTTGAGCGCGTGGAAAGCATTTTGCTCGACCAGAAAAACCGTCAGACCCTCATCCCGGTTAAGCGTGGCAATGACATCGAAAATCTGCTTCACGACAAGCGGGGCAAGGCCCAGCGAAGGCTCATCCAGCATGAGCAGGCGCGGACGGCTCATCAGCGCGCGCGCAATGGCCAGCATTTGCTGCTCGCCGCCCGACAATGTGCCGCCGCGCTGATCGCGGCGTTCTTTCAGCCGCGGGAAAATGGCAAACATGCGCTCGAGATCGTCATTGAAATGCACGGGATCGGCGAGGGCTGCGCCCATTTGCAGATTTTCATAGACGCTCATGCGCGGAAAAATGCGCCGGCCTTCGGGCGATTGTGCCAGCCCCAGCCGCGCAATCTGATGCGTGGGCAGGCGCGTAATGTCCTGCCCGTCGAAAACAATCTGCCCGGCGCGCGCTGGCGGGCGGCCGAAAATGCTCATCATCAGCGTCGACTTGCCCGCGCCATTGGCGCCGATGATCGTCACGATCTCGCCGCGAAAAACCTCGACATCCACGCCCTTGAGCGCGACGATCTGGCCATAGGCGGCCTCGACCCCGCGCAGTGACAGAAGCGGTGCCGGACTCATCGCGCCACCTCCCCAAGATCGGCTTCGGCCTTGGCGACCTCTTCATCCTCAATGCCGAGATAGGCCGCAATCACGCGGGGATCGTTGCGCACTTCATGCGCCGTGCCATCGGCAATGCGCGTGCCGTAATCGAGCACGATGACATGATCGGAGATTTTCATCACCACGCTCATGTCATGTTCGATGAGCAGGATCGACACGCCATGACGATCGCGAATGGCCAGGAGCAAATCGTTCAGCTCGGCGCTCTCGCGCGGATTGAGACCGGCGGCGGGCTCATCGAGACACAAGAGCACCGGATCGGTGCACATGGCGCGCGCAATTTCCAACCGACGCTGCGCGCCATAAGATAATGCGCCAGCCGGATCGTCGGCGCGATCCATCAGGCCGATCTCGTTCAGCCAGAAGCTCGCTCTGTCAATTGCCGCCCGCTCAGCCGCGCGCGCCGACGGCCAGCCGACGAGGCCCAGAGCCGACATGCCCGATGCACGCATCAAAACATTATGCTGCGCCACAATGAGATTTTCGAGCAGGGTCATGCCTGCAAAAAGACGAATATTCTGAAACGTGCGCGCCACACGCGCCTCGCGCGCAATCTCGAAATCGGGCATGCGCTCGAGCAGATACAAATGGCCCGCTGCGAATTTGCGATGACGCGCGCCGCTCATGGTCAGCGCCGCCACATCGGCAGAGCGCGCCACGCCTTCGCGCGCCAAAGCCAGCCGGCCCTGCTGCGGCTTGTAAAAACCCGTGACGCAATTGAACACTGTCGTTTTGCCCGCGCCATTGGGGCCAATGAGGGCGGTAATATCGCCGCGCCCGACTTCGAACGACAGATCGTTGACGGCCACCAGACCGCCAAAACGCATGGTGAGATGTTCGACAACAAGAAGCGGATCGCTCATCCAGCGGCGCATGGACATCAGCCCTGCCCCTCTTTGACGAGTGTGCCTGCAACATGGCGGCGCTCGCGCAAGGCCACCGAGGGTGCGCGCGATGAAATCAACCCGCGCGGCCGCCAGATCATCATCACCACCATGGCAAGACCGAAGATCAGCATGCGATAGAGCGCGGGATCGAATGAGGGCCCGAAAATCTGTTTGAGAAAGGCGAGCTCGCGCAGAATTTCCGTACCGCCCACCATGACCGCTGCGGCCAGCGCGACGCCGATCTGCGAGCCCATGCCGCCAAGCACGACAATGGCGAGAATGGTTGCCGATTCCATGAAGGTGAAGCTGTCGGGATTCACAAAGCCCTGCCGCACGGCAAAAAACGAACCGGCAAAACCGGCAAACATGGCGCCCAGCGCAAAGGCGGTGAGTTTTGTATTGGTTGTGTTGATGCCCAGCGAGCGGCAGGCAATCTCATCCTCGCGCAAGGCTTCCCAGGCGCGCCCGATCGGCTGGCGGCGCAGCCGCACAATGATCAAATGGGTGAGAAGGGCGAGACAGAGAATGAGATAGAAAAGAAAAATCGTGCGGTGGATCGGCGAGAATTGCAGGCCGAACAAAGCGGCAAAACCATTGTCGCCGGCGCTGAACGGCGTGCCGAAAAAAGTAATGCGCGGGATCGACATAATGCCCGCTTTGCCATTGGTGAGTTCGGTCCAATTGGTCAGCACGGCGCTGACGATCTCACCAAAGGCAAGCGTGACAATGGCGAGATAATCGCCGCGCAGGCGCAGCACCGGAAAGCCGAGGATCGCGCCCCAGGCTGCTGCAAAAAGACCCGCCAGCGGCAGGCAGATCCAGAATGACAATCCGTAATGCGTCGACAAAAGCGCATAGGCATAAGCGCCCACGGCATAGAAAGCGACATAGCCCAGATCGAGCAGGCCGGCGAGACCGACCACAATGTTCAAGCCCCACCCGAGCATCACATAGATGAGAATCTGCACGCCATAATTATTGATCCATTTCAGCGCGCCCGCCGGCCCAAGCCAGGCGACCATGACAAGCGGAAAAGCAAAGAGCGCGGCCACGCCGAGGAGCGGCAGAATTTTTGCAAGCGTGCCGGCTGGTCGCGCAGCTGCAGGTGGTGGCGCCACCTCG
>CANHAW010000131.1 GCA_947458675.1 Beijerinckiaceae bacterium | reverse complement strand
GGCCGGTTTCGACAAGACCGAAAGTCAGGTGACGCGTGGCGTCACCGGTATTGCCGCGCCGATTTTCGACCGCCGCAATAATGTGCTCGGCTCGCTCAGCGTCACCATCGGCGAATCCGATCTGGGGGCGGCGCGTGCGTCGGATCTGGCGGCACGCATTATGGCGGGTGCAGCCAGCCTGACACAGGCGATTGCGCGAACCTCGGCGGATGTTCAGGTGACGGGCGCTGCCCGGCTCCTGTCCGGTCTTCGGCCGAAGGCGGCAGAATGAAAAAACACTACCCCGGCGTGGAATTGCTCGCCCAAAAGCTGTAAGCAGAAGGAAAGCGGGCGCCAAGCTCGCTACGCCAAGATCACAAGGCCAACAATAATGGAGGACGCATGACCGACCTGGCCCAATTGAAAGAAGAAATCGTCACGGCCAACCATATCCTCGCGCATCATCATGTCGTGGATTCCTTCGGCCATATTTCCGTTCGCCATCCCGACAATCCAAACCATTTCTTGATGTCGCGCGCGCGTGCGCCGGCCTGCACGGTCGAAAACGACATTATGGAATTCACGCTCGACGGCCAGATCATCGGCCATGAGCCCGGAAAACCTTATTCCGAGCGCTTCATTCATGGCGCGATCCTGGAAGCGCGCCCCGATGTCATGTGCGTCGTGCACAATCACAGCCCGAATGTCGTGCCTTTCACGGTGACGGGCCGCAAGATGCGCCCGATCATGCATATGTGCGCGCCGATCGGCACAGATATTCCCAATTGGGATATCGCCCACAAATTCGGCTATGACACGAATCTTCTCGTGACGAATATGGAAATGGGCCGCGATCTGGCAAAGACGCTGGGCAAGCGCACCGTGTCGCTCATGCGCGGCCATGGCTCGGTCGTTGTCGGCCGCTCCATCCGCGAGGCCGTCTTCACCGCGATCTATATGGAGATCAATGCGGAAATGCTCATCAAGGCGCTGCAGATGGGCGAAGTGGAATATATGCACGAAACAGAAGTCGCCGCGAACACCAAGGGCCGCGCCGGTTTCACCTGGGAACGCGGCTGGGAAAATTGGTGCCGCGAGGTCAGCCGTCCCTATCGCGCCCAGAGCTGGGACATGGGTCCGGGCTTTTCGCGTACCGACCCGACTCTCTGAGCCTGGCCGCAAAGCCAAATCGGCAAAGGCGCCCCGCGGGGCGCCTTTTTCTTGCTGGGCTCAAGCCCGTTTTGGGTTTATAATGTTACTACAAAATTTGACATCAGCTATTTTATGTAGTAACAAAAATGAAGATCGATTTTGATCTTGGCAAAAGACTGCTGACGCTTGAGACGCGCGGGCTGGATATGGCTCGGGCCGGTGAAATTCTGACAGGCCTTAGCTATTTGTTCGATGATGACCGTCGCGATTATGGCGAGAAGCGTAATATCACGGTCGGCTTTCTCGATGAGCGCATGGTGGTGCTCGTTTGGACTGAGCGGAGAGGAACTTGCCGGGTCATTTCTTTGAGGAAGGCCAATGAACGAGAACAAGCGTTTTACGGATCACGAATGGGTCGACCCTGACGATGCGCCCGATCTCAGCACGCCTTATTGGCGCGCGAAATTCGATCAGGCACTCGTCTCACGCGGGCGCCCGCGCATTCCAAATCCAAAAGTCTCCACCACATTGCGGCTCGATGTGGATGTGATCGAGCATTTTCGCAAAGATGGCCCTGGCTGGCAGTCGCGCATCAATGCGGCTTTGCGCGCGAGCATGAACGACAAGTGACGACATGAAAAAACCCGCCGCTGATGCGGCGGGTTTTTCAGGCTGCTGCCTTCGGCTGTTGGTTTTATTTGATGCCGAGCAGTTTCTGCGCGTTCTTGTAATAGATTTTTTCGCGCATCTCGTTGGACATTTCGATTCCGGCGAGAACCTGAATCGTGTCGCGAATATATCCCGGTCCCTTTTCAGGATCGAAGGGCGAGTCGGAGGCAAAGAGCACTTTGTCTTCGCCGTAGAATGCGAGGCCGCATTCGGTCGCGGGCTTTGAGCCGAACACGGCGGTGTCGGCATAAAAGTCCTTGAAATAATCGAACGGGCGCTTCTTGAGCCCGGCGAGAACGACCGAATAATCTTCATCCGATGTGCGCTTGCCCAGCTGATCCCAGCCCGGTCCGACGCGGCCTTCGAAGAAGGGCACCATTGCGCCCAGATGATGGGCGAGCACTTTCAGCTCGGGCAATTTGTCCATCATGCCGGAGAAGACGAGGCGCGCCATGGCGGCCGATGTTTCGTAGGGCCAGCCGAAGGTCCACCAGATTTCATACTTCGACTTCGACTCGTTTTTATAATCCGTCACATCGGCAGCGCCGCGCGAGGGATGCAGGAAGACGGGCTTGCCGGCCTTCGCTGCCGTCTCAAACACGCCGAAATATTTCGGATGGTCGAGCGGATCGCCATTGATGTTGGTGTGGATCTGCAGGCCGTTGGCGCCCAGCGCAAAAGCGCGCTCGGCTTCCTTGGCTGCATTTTCCGAGCTCATCGGCAGAGAGGCCAGGAAGCCGCAGAATTGATCGGGGTGCTTGCGCACGAGTTCGGCCATGCCGTCATTGCCAAGCCGTGCAAATTCTTCGACCTGCGCGGGCGTGCCGAGCGATTCCAGCGGCGGCATGCCCAATGAGATGACCTGCTTGTAATCATGATCCTTGCGGAACATGTCGACGCATTTCAGGCGCTCGTTAATGTCGTAAATGCACGGAATGCCGCGCATGCGCTTGCCGATATCCTTGGCTGCGCCGTCGGAGGCGAGCATTTTGTCCCAGAGAGCCTGGGGGAAGAAATGATTGAAAGCGTCGATGTAGCGCATTGGCTGCCCTCCCGTTGATGTCGGGAATAGCGCCGCCCCGCGCCGCTGGCCAATACAGAGCTTGAAGGTTAGCTATAAATCGTTTTTATAGCAGATCATGGATTTGCGTCAGCTCCGCTATTTTCTTGCCATTGCCGAGGCGGGTTCTTTCACCGCTGCGGCGCGGCGCCTGCATGTCTCCCAGCCGGCACTCGGCTATCAGGTCAAGCAGCTTGAGGAGCGCCATGGCCTGGCCCTGCTTGAGCGCCATTCGCGCGGCGTCGCTTTGACGCCGGCGGGGGCGATTTTGGCCGATCATGCCCGCAGGATTTTCGCCGAGGTCGAGGCCGCCGAGGGCGCGCTTGCCGCTTTGCGGGCCGCCCCTGCTGCAGCCCTGACCTTGGGCGTTGCGCCCACGCCGGGTCGCGCGCTTGCCCCTGATCTGGTGGCCGCCTCTGCCTCTGGAGCAGAAGCCCGGCTGGCCTTGCGCGAGGGCCTGTCGGATGAGCTGGCGCGCGCCGTCTCGGCCGGCGAGCTCGATGCAGCGCTTTGCTACGATCCCCTGGGAACAGAGCGTCTGGAGGCCATTCCGCTCTATACGGAGGATCTTTATCTCGTCGGCTCGCCCGGCGTGGTCGGGGGCAGTGGCGATATTAATTTTGCCGAGGTCTCCCGCCTGCCGCTGGTGGTGGACGGGCGCTTTCAGGCGGGGCGTCGCCTGATTGAGGCGGCAGCGCGCGAAAAGGGCCTCAGGCTCGACATGATCGAGGCCGAGGCTGTGACGGTGAAGCGCGAATTGCTGGTGCGCCACGGTCGCTGCTCGATTGTTCCGCTGGGGCTGTTTTTCGAGGAAATCCGCGCCGGCCAATTGGTCGCCCGTCGCGTTGTCAGCCCGACCATCGGGCGGACGCTCGTGCTTTTGCTGCGGCGCGGCCTCGATCCGCTGCGCGCGCGCGCCTTGGAACAGGCCCTGCGCCCGCTCGTTGCCGAGCGGATCGCCTCGGGCGAACTGGCCTGGCGGACGCCGGGCGCCTGAATCCTGCCCGATGTGATTGCGTCGGACGGCCCAAGGCGTTATTCGATCCAATCAGTCGAAAGGCGTAGGCGGGGTCCGCTCATCCGGGCGCAGGAGCGCCGTCCAAAAGCAATCGATGGGGAGAGGCAAATGGCAGACGATTCACGTGTGACAAAAGGCGGCGCCAGCGCCGACCTCGGTCACAATTCGGCGAATATGACCAAGGAAGAAAAGCTCGCCACGCATTATCACTCGAACAAGAACCGCGTTTTCGTGCGCGGCATCCAGGGCGAGTACAATATCAAGGCTGAGCTTGATCGCCTGCGCTCCGTGCCGCGCGTGCGCAAGGCCAAGGAGACGAATTTCGTCGATGGTCCGCAATGCTTCAGCCGGCATTATGTCGAGCCGAAGGATGGCATTACCCAGACGTTCCATTTCCATCTTGAGGAATATGCGCCCGGCGCATCCTCGCAGCAGCACGGCCACGTGAACGAAGCCGCTTTCTACATTCTCGATGGCGAAGGCTACGAGATTCATGACGGCATTCGCTATGACTGGAAGGCCGGCGACGTCGCTATTGTTCACAACAATTGCGTCCATCAGCATTTCAATGCATCGACCACCAAGCCCGCCCGCGCGATCGTCATCAAGACGAAGCCGATGTATCTCTTCCTGAACATGCTCTTCCAGAAGCAGGTCAAGTCACGCTCGGTCGAACATTCGGAATTCTCCGAAGGGTTCGAAGTGCGCGAGGCTGAACAGGACGACAATCATCCCAAGGGAGGCTACTGATATGGCATGGGATGAAACCACCTCCTGGCTCGAAGGCCAGGCCAATGAGCGCCTCTATCAGCGTCTTCTCGACGATTCGATGGACGCCCCTTCGCGCAATTCGCGTCGCAAGAAGATCGTGCGCCCCGAAGACATGCCGTGGGAAATGTCGCGTCAGGGTCTCCTGAAGCACCTCATCAACGAGAACATGAACACGCGCGTTGAGACCGTCGACGCCTATATGCAGATCCTGCCGCCGGGCTCGCGCTCGGGCAAGCACCGCCATCTGGCGGAAGAATGCATTTATGTCGTCGAGGGTCGCGGCTATGATCTGCATCAGGACAGCGATTGCGAGATCGGCGACCAGTTCGAGTGGATCATCAGCCCGGAAGTGAAACGCTTCGAATGGGAAGCCGGCGATGTGATCTACATTCCGCCGAACACGGTGCATCAGCATTTCAATGCCGATCCCGCTCAGCCGTGCCGCTTCATTTCCTGCACGAACCGCATCTTCAAGCAGATCGGTTTGAACACGCTTGAGCAGTTCGAGGATTCGCCTGATTACGATCCCAAAGTCGTTCTGAACGCCGAAATCGTTCGCGAATATCTTCGCGGCGAGCGCGGCTTCAACGCCAAGAAATGACGAGGCATGCTTCTCCCATGGGGAGAAGCTGTCTGCGAAGCAGACTGATGAGGGGTTCCATGCGGGAGCGAAGCTCCTGATGATGGTGCCCCTCATCCGGCCGCATCCGCGGCCACCTTCTCCCGATGGGAGAAGGATGCGCACCGGGATTTGTGAATGAGCCGATCCTCGGACACACCGCCCCGCCAAAACCTGCAGCATACGTTGCGCGACCATTTGCTCGGCGCGCAGGCCGATCATGCGCATGATGAAAATTCCGACCACGACCACGATCACGACATGCAGGGCCATCACCTGCTGGGCGAGGGTGCGCGTGCGCTCGAAAGCGTGCCGCTCATCAGCATGGGCGTCGATATTGGCTCTTCAGGAACGCAGATTGCCTTCTCGCGCCTTTTGATGCGCGGGCCCGGCGAGCCGCTCGCCATGAGACGCCATGCAGCGGCGCGCCAGACGCTTTATCTCTCTCCTGTTTCGCTGACACCCTTCAGCGGCGCGCATGATATCGATGCGCTCAAATTGCGCGCCATTATCGATCGCGCTTTCGATTCTGCCGGCATTACGCCTGACGATATTGAGACCGGAATCGTCATCCTGACCGGCGAGGCCATGGCGCGCGACAATGCGGCGGCCATTGCCCATATGCTTGCGCAAGATCTTGGCGAGCTCGTCTGCGCAACCGCAGGTCATCATATGGAGGCCATGCTGGCAGCCTATGGATCGGGCGCCGTGCGGCGCTCGCTCGAGACTTCGGGATGCATCGTCAATATCGATATTGGCGGGGGCACGACGAAGGTTTCGCGCATTGTCGAGGGCCGGATCGAAACCTGCGGCGCCCTTGCCATTGGCGGTCGCCAATTGGCGTGGTCGCGAGATGATGTGCTCGTGCGCTGCGATGAGAGTGCGCGGATTTTTCTGCAACGCGCCGGGCTCGATTGGGCAATCGGATCGAAGGTGGATCGCGAAGCGCTTGAGCGTCTTTCTGTGCTGATGGCGGATTCTCTGCTTGCTGCGATCCGCGATCCGGCTTCGCAGCCAGATCTCTGGCTCACTGATCCCGTCTGTCTTCTGCCTGCCGATGGTCTGATTTTTTCAGGTGGCGTTGCTGAATTCATTTATGAGCGCGAAACGCGCGATTTTTCCGATATGGGCCGCAGGCTCGGTCGCGCTCTTCGCCTGCAACTTGCGCAGAATGCGCCGGCTCCTTTGCTGCCTGCAGGCGAATGTATTCGCGCCACTGCTTTGGGCGCATCCGAATTCACCGTGCAGATGAGCGGCCAGACAAGTTT
>CANHAW010000130.1 GCA_947458675.1 Beijerinckiaceae bacterium | reverse complement strand
GCCTGAGGCCAGGCCATCCTCGTGGAAACCATGTCCGGTCCAGGCGCCGGCAAACCAGGTGCGGTTGACGCCCTGGATCTCGTGCAAGCGGCGCTTGGCCTCAAGCGCTGGCCTGTCGAATTGCGGATGATCATAGGAGAAACGCCCGAATGTCAGTTCAGGGCGTGGCTCGAAGGGCGGGTTGAGCGTGACAAAAAGCGGTTTTGACGTGTCAATATTCTGCAGCCGGTTCATCCAATAGCTGACGGCGCAGGCGCGATCCTGCGATGTGCCCTCGCGCAGGAAGTTCCATGAGGCCCAGGCTGCCTTGCGCTTGGGCATCAGGGCTTCGTCGCGGTGCAGCCAGACATCGTTGGGCGCATAGCGGCAGGCTGACAGAATGGCGGTCTCGGCCGGGCTTGCATCGGCAAGTGCGGCAAGGCTGTCGGGGGCATGGGCTGCCATGACGATCTGGTCGAAACGCTCGCTGTGGCCGCGTGTATCGGTCACGTTCACGCCATCGTCATCGCGATGGATGGCGGCAACCCCGCATCCAAGGCGCAATGAGGGGCCAAACAGAGTGGCGAGTTTTTCGACATAGGAACGGCTGCCGCCGGCCACCGTGCGCCAACGTGGGCGATCCCATTGCAGCAGGCAATGATTGTCGAAAAATTCGATAAAACTCGTGGCCGGAAAATCGAGCATGTCCTTCGGCGATGTCGACCAAATGGCCGCGCCCATGGGGACGAGATAATCATTGCGCAGCCGGTCAGAAAAACCGTTGCGCGACAGGTAATCGGCCAGCGTTCCTTCGCCGACCGTACCGGTTCGCGCATCCTGGGTTGCGCGGGCCTGGAAGCGGCGGATTTCGAGCAGCATGGAAAGAAAGGATGGCGAGAAGAGATTGCTGCGCTGGGCAAAAAGCCCATCGAGGACGCGCGTGTCCTGTCCGCACCATTCGAAGCGCCCGCGGTCGGCGGAGATTGCAAAACTCATATCCGAGAGCTGCGTTTCAACGCCCAGATATTCGAACATGGCTGTCAGGTTCGGATAATTTTTTTCATTATAGACGATAAAGCCAGTGTCGACGCTGATCTTCGTGCCGTCATAATCGATATCGACAGTGGCCGAATGGCCGCCTTGACGCGTGTCGCGCTCATAGATGACGATCTCATGGCCATGGGTGGCTTGCGAAAGCGCAAGGGCCGCCGCATTTCCTGCTATGCCAGTCCCGACAATGGCTATTTTCATTGCAACTTCTTTCGGAATTTTTTGGCCGTTCAGGCCATGTCGGTTTTGGTGGTGGCGAGCGCAGCAAGCGCGCGGTCACGGGCCCGCGAATGATCCACCATGGGTTTGGGATAATCGCGGCCGAGTTCAATGCCGGCCTGTTTCAGAACAGGCTCTGGCGCATCCCAGGGTTGGTGTATCCATGGGTCGGGAAGCTTCGCGAGTTCGGGCACATATTTGCGCACATAGGCGCCGTGGGGATCGAATTTCTGCCCCTGCAGGACGGGGTTGAAAATGCGGAAATAGGGAGCGGCATCGGCGCCCGAGCCCGCCACCCATTGCCAGCTTGCCGTATTATTGGCGGGGCAGGCGTCGCATAAAGTGTCCCAAAACCATTCTTCGCCGATGCGCCAGTCGATGAGCAGATCTTTGACGAGAAACGAGGCGGCGATCATGCGCACGCGATTGTGCATCGTGCCCGTCTGCCAGAGTTCGCGCATGCCTGCATCGACGATCGGATAGCCGGTTTGTCCGCCTTGCCAGGCAGACAATTCTTGCGCCTGCGGATCGCGCCAGGGAAAGGCGTCGAATTTCGGCTGGAAGTTGCGGCTGCGCAAATCGGGAAAATGATAGAGGAGGTGATGAGCAAATTCGCGCCAGCCAATTTCGGCGATGAATTTGTCGCAATCGCGCGCGGGGAGGCCGTGCTGGTGCTGCGCGTGTTTGGTCGCGTGATAGATCTGGCGAGGCGATATTTCGCCATGCCGGATATGGGCTGACAGTAAGGACGTGCCGGGCTGGTCGGGCCGATCGCGCAGGGATGCGTATTGGCCGATCCGATTGTCGAGAAAGGCCTCAAGCCGCGCTTGGGCGCCGGCTTCGCCGGGCTGCCAGGTGTCGCGAAGACCGCCCGCCCAATCGGGTTTTGTCGGCAGAAGATTCAGGCTCTCGAGGGCCACAGTTTTCGGCGCCTGTTTCGGCCAGACGGCCGCTTTCATTTTGGAGGGCGCAGGCAATGGGGGAGCAGGTTCAGGCCGTGCCTGAGCCGCGCGCCAGAATGGCGAATAGACGCGATAAAAATCGCCAAGCTTGGATTGCACTTCCCAAGGCTCGTGCAGCAATTGTCCATTGAGGCTGCGGACAAGGATGCCGGCATCGGACAGATCGGCCTTGGCCTGTTTGTCGATGGCAATTTCAGCCGCGCCATAGCGGCGCGTCCAAAAGACCGCCTGTGCGTCTGCCGCGCGGGCGAGATCGAGCAGGAGCGGAAGCGAGGGGCCCGAGAGGATATCGAGGCGTCCGCCGATCCGCTCCAGACTGCGGGCGAGCGAAGTCAGGGAATGATGCAGCCACCAGCGCGTGGCGCCGCCGGGCGCGCGAAGGCCCGGACTTTTCTCATCGAAAATATAGATGGCAAGGATTGGGGCGCCGGTTTCGATCGCGGCTGTAAGGGCTGGCTGGTCCGAGAGGCGCAGGTCGTCGCGGAACCAGACAATGGCAGGGCGGGGCGGCATGGGCGGCATTCGGGCGTGAAGTCCTCGGAAATCGACACATCTACGGTCGCGGACCGCCAATAGATTTAAGCCGTAACCTTGATGCGCTGCGGGAAGGCCCCGGTCAAGCTGACAAATGCCGCCTGGGGGGTCTCGCGGAAATGTGCGCGACCTGAAGACTGGTCTTTCCAGATCCCCCTCTATGTTGAACAATGCATTGTCAGCGCGGCCTTTGAGCGGCGCAACAGGGGGAAATGTTCTATGGCCAGTTTCCGCAGTCTTGCTCTGGCGGCAATAGCCGCTTGCGCCACCATCCCGGCTCTTGCTCCTGCCCATGCGCAGCAAGCCTGGCCGAACAAGCCGATCACTTTCATCATTCCCTTTGCCGCCGGCGGTGGAACCGATGCTTTCGCCAGGCCGCTCGCCGCCCAGCTCGAAAATCAGATGGGCGCCCGTATTATCATCGATAACCGGGCAGGGGCCGGTGGCACGGTAGGAGCCTCGGCGGCCGCCAAAGCCGCGCCGGATGGCTATACTTTCTTCATCGGCGCCGCCCATCACGCCATCGCGCCGGCTCTCTATCCCAAGCTCGATTACAATATCGAGACGGATTTTGCGCCGATCGGCCTGGTTTCGCAGCCCCCGCAGGTGATTGTCGTCAACCCAACCAAGGTCGCGGCCAAAACAGTCGAGGAGCTGGTGGCTTTCGCGAAGGCCAATCCCGGCAAATTGAACTTCGGTTCGGCGGGGAATGGAACGACCCACCATCTGGCCGGCGAATTGTTCAAGATCGTCACCGGCACCAATCTGACCCATGTGCCCTATCGCGGCGCCGGCCCGGCGCTGCAGGATCTCGTGGCGGGCCATATCGATTTGATGTTCGACGGGCTCGGCTCATCGGCGGCCCAGATCGAGGGCGGCTCGCTGCGTGCTCTTGCGGTTGCCGCACCCAAGCGCGCTGCCGCCTTCCCGAATGTGCCGACTGCTGCTGATGCGGGCCTCAAAGGCTTTGAAGTGGCGACCTGGTACGCCATGTGGGCGCCCAAGGGCACACCCGATGCCATTGTCGCGCGCATGACCAAAGAGCTTCAGACCGCACTTGCCAGCCCCGCTATCATGGAAGCCTGGCGCCGCAACGGCTCCGACATACCGAATCTCTACGGTGCGCCCTTCGCCGAATTCGTGAAATCGGAAGTCGCCCGCTGGGGCAAAGTGGTCGCCGAGGCTAAAGTGAAGCTCGACTAGATCTATTTGGAGGCCTCGCCCGGAATCGAACCGGGGTGCAAGGATTTGCAGTCCTCTGCGTAGCCACTCCGCCACGAGGCCTCGCGCCACGGATCAAACCGTGGGCGCGCGGTCTTACCAAGAGACAGGGGCCGGGGGCAAGGGCAAGCATGCTCACACCGGCGTAATTTCATCTTTGCCGCAGAAATCGATCCCGATGGGCGTTTTCCGCTTTGCAATGAGCGGTGAGCTTGCTATATGCCCCCCGGTCGCTTGAGCGGCATCGGTCCCCGATAGCTCAGTTGGTAGAGCAGACGACTGTTAATCGTCTGGTCGCAGGTTCGAGTCCTGCTCGGGGAGCCACTTTTTTCCACCTTCTGGTCGTCTTGCCTGCCGCTCCGCGGTCGCGGGCAATTAGGCGCTGGACTGTTGTGGCCGTCCGTGCACCATGGTCCCCATGGGAAACGACCAGGCGCCAATCGCGTGAGGCAGACAATCAACAGGGCGAGGCAATGGCTGGGCGGCATGGAGCTGCGGCCCATGTTTTTGGCCGGCCTTATTCTGCTTCTTCTGCCGTTTTTCGTTATCGCTCCCTCTTACGAACAATCCGTCACGGCGCCTGGAATCGAACTCGTTTTCGAGGATTCCAGTGCTGATCTGCCGGATGCGAAAGACGGTGCCGTCCAAGCGGCCGGTTCGCTGTTTGGCATTGTGCGAGGCCAGACGGTCTCTGCTTTGGCCGCGCGCGCTGGCGGCCATCCTTCCAGTTTCACCTTCGGTTTCGATGCACGGGGTCCGCCGCAGCTCGTTTGAGCCTGCGGAATTGAACCCCAATCAACAGGATTCGTGACCCGGACGCCGGGCCGATTTCCTCGCATCTTCTGAAGGATTACCAAAATGGAATGGACGATTCACATGATCATCGTTAGCGCCGGCATGACTGTTGGCGTGCTCGTCCTGAGCGGATTGTTTGCAGGCGGCGAAAAGCTGATTGCTTCGCTGCAGGGCAAATAAAAAATCGAAGGCCCGGCGCAAGCCGGGCCTTTTTTCTTGGCTCTCAGGCAGCCCGACTTTCGCTCGTCGGCCTGTCAGCGGCGTCATAATTTTCTTCGACGGCTTCGAGCGGTGCTTTCAGATGCCAGCTCACACCTTCAGGCTCGAAGGCGTAATTGACCTCGCCGCGCAGGGAGCGCGCCGTCATTTCCGCAATCACAATATGTCCAAAGCCGCGATGCGGCGGCGAAAGCACCGGCGGGCCGCCCCGTTCACGCCAATGCATGTGGAAGATCGGCTCTTCTTCATGTTGATGACGGATCGCCCAAAAGACTTCGATGCGCCCGCTCGGTGTCGACAGGGCTCCATATTTGACGGCATTGGTCATCAGCTCATACAGGCCCATGCCGATCGCCTGAGCCGCGCGCGGCGACAGATTGATGTCCGTTCCCGAAGTGACGATCTGGCCGGCTGCGAGATCGTGAAACTGGCTGAATTGCGACTGGATGAGGTGGGCCAGCGACGCGCCGTTCCAATTGCTGTCGACCAGCAGATCATGCGCGCTTGCCAATGCTGCCAGGCGACTGTTGAAGCGGTCACGGAAATCGTCCCATCCTGAGCCTGTGCGCGCAATCTGTCCGGCGATGGACCGGATCACGGTGAGCAGATTTTTCGTTCGATGGTTCAATTCGCGCATGACAAAGATCTGCTGCGCTTCACGCTCGCGCCTCTCCGTGAGGTCGAGAACGAAACAGGTCCAGGTGAAAGGATCCCGATCATAAAGCGTCACCCCGACAAGGACGGGGACCGTGTGGTGATCTGTGATCAGAATTTCCGTCTCGAAAGGTGCGCAAGTGCCCGTCTCGCGCAATTCATCGAGCAGGGCAAGATCGCATCCAATGTCGATCCCCTTCACATTGCGCCAGATGAAACCATTGCGCTCGAATTGCCGGCGGCCGACACCGACCATGCGCAGAAAAGCATCGTTGGCAGAGATAATCCCGTTCACCGAAAAGGTCACGACGCCAAACACATTGGCATCCATCATCCGCGTCATTCGGAGATTGGCCTCGGTCTTGGAAGCCAGATTGGCTGCTTCGACGGCCAGCTGCGCATGCGCCTGCTGTTCGCGCTTTGAGGCCTGCCAGGTCCGCAATGTCAGCAGAAGCATGAAACTGATGCTTGTCAGACACAAAAGCGCATAGGGCAGGATGCGCACCAGCCATTGCGATGGCAGTCCGGCGACCGATCGCCCGTGAATGAGGAAAACCGGATGTTCGCCGACACGTCGCACGATGTAGAGCATGTCCTGCCTTTCGGCATCGGAAACGCGCAGCGACGCATTGAGATAGTCAGCCCGTTTCAATATTTCGCGCGCATCATGCGTGGCGCCTGGCAGAAAAACATCGGGGTCGAGTGCTGAGCGGGCGAGAATGGCGCCATCCTCGCGAAGCAATGCAATGACATCGCTTCGTTCGCGGCGCAGGCTGTCGTAAAAAATTTCGAAAAAAGATGCATCGAAAAGCGAGACGACAAGGCCGGCTGTTCCTGGAGCCTCCTGTCTCTGGCGCGCGAGAGCGAAAGCACGGCGGCCGTCAGCCTTCTGCAGGCTTGTGCTGATCG
>CANHAW010000129.1 GCA_947458675.1 Beijerinckiaceae bacterium | reverse complement strand
TTGGGCGCACCATTCTCCAGCGGAGCATCGCCCGTGACAATCAGCGGCGCAATCGCGTCGCCATGGCTAAACTCGATGAAATGCTCTTTGCCATTACGCCAGACGCGCAATTTCAGCACTGTTGAAAGCGCATTGACGACGGAGACGCCCACGCCGTGAAGGCCGCCCGAGACCTTGTAGGAATTCTGATCGAATTTTCCGCCGGCATGCAGCTGGGTCATGATGACTTCGGCAGCCGAAACACCCTCTTCCGGATGAATGTCTGTCGGAATGCCTCGACCATTATCCGTCACAGTGCAGGAGCCGTCGGCATTCAGCGTCACAGTCACCAGCGTTGCGTGACCCGCCAGCGCCTCGTCGATCGCATTGTCGACGACCTCATAGACCATGTGATGCAGACCAGAGCCGTCATCCGTGTCGCCGATATACATTCCCGGACGCTTGCGCACCGCATCGAGGCCACGCAAAACCTTGATGGATTCGGCGCCATAAGTCGGCTCTTCAGGCATGGAGGCGGGTTCGGCCATGGGGCTTGGTTCCGTTCGGAAGCGGTGGGAAAGGGGGCATTGGAGCCCCCTTTTTTTCGGGGCTTTAGGCACCCTTTTCGGAGGATCGATTCGTAGCCTGCAATCTAGCCTATATGAGGGCCAAAATGCACGGAAAAGCAGCGCAAAATCGGGGGTTTTCCCCGCCGTGGCATGGGCTAGTCCGGAGCCAGGAGAACCTCCAGGAAAGCCTCGCCATAGCGCTCCAGCTTGGCAGCCCCAATGCCATGGATTCCGGCCATTTCGGCCAGGGATAGCGGCCGGCGACGGACCAGTTCGAGCAGGGTCCGATCAGCAAAGACGACATAGGCCGCAACACCCTCTTCGCGCGCGATTTCCAGGCGGCGGCGACGCAAGGCTGCGAACAGGGCAGAATCGGTCTCATCGAGCCCCTGCGTGACTTCTGGGCGGCCCTTTCGCGCCCGAGGCGTGGCCTCAGGGCTGCGAGGGCTTTCCTTTCGCAGCAAAATCCCTTCCCGGCCGAGCAGGATATTCTCCCCCTTCTCGGTCAGGCGGAAACCGCCATGCTCCTCGCTCGCACTCGCCAGCGCATCGGCGGCAAACAACTGACGCAGAATGCCGGACCAGCCATGTTTGGTTCGGTCCGAGCCCACCCCGAATGTCTTGATGCGGTCATGGCCGTTGCGCGCGATCGCCTCGCTCACTGTCCCTGTCAGGACATCCGAGAGATAGCCGGCGCCAAACCTTTGGCCCGTGCGATAGACGGCGGATAGCGCCTTTTGCGCATCTATGGCGCCGTCATAAAGAGCCACTTCACCGCGGCAGATGTCGCAGCGGCCGCAAGGCTCGGCGCGCTCGTCAAAACAGGCGAGCAATGCCTGACGGCGACAGCTGGCCGCCTCGCAGAGCATGGCAAGCCGGCCAAAACGCGCATGTTCGATGCGACGACGATTGTCGTCGATCTGCTTCTCGTCGATCTGTCGTCGACGCAGCGCCATGTCCTCGACGCCATAAAGGGTCAATGTCCAGGAGGGCAGACCGTCGCGGCCAGCGCGCCCGATCTCCTGATAATAGCTCTCGACGCTCGCCGGCATGTCTGCATGAATGACAAAGCGCACATCCGGCTTGTTGATGCCCATGCCAAAGGCAACAGTCGCAGCGACAATGACACCATCTTCCTGAAGGAAACGATCCTGATTGCGTGCGCGCATGTCGCGATCCATGCCTGCATGATAGGCCACAGCTTCATGGCCATTTTCATTCAGCCATGCCGCAATACGATCGGTGCGATCGCGCGAAGCGCAATAAATGATTCCGCTTTGACCGCGATGGCCGCTCAGGAAAGCATTGATCTGGCGACGCGGTTGCTCCTTTGCCGCAAAGCGAAGATCTATATTCGGTCGATCAAAGGAATGAATGAAAATCTTTGGCTCGCGGTCAAAAAGGCGCCCGACAATATCGGCGCGTGTGTTTCGATCCGCTGTCGCTGTAAAAGCAATCACCTGAACATTGCCGATGGCTTCGACCGCAGTCCGAATATGCCTGTATTCCGGCCGGAAATCGTGTCCCCATTCGGAAACGCAATGGGCTTCATCAATGGCAATACGCTTCACACCGGCGCGCGCCAGAGCTTGCTGGAGGCCCTCCATCGCCAGCCGTTCGGGCGAGAGAAAGAGCAGGCGCAATGTTTTGCTTTGAAGTCCCTGCCAGACGCGATCTGTTTCCTCATCGTCATTGGATGAATTCAGAGAGCCGGCCTCTACACCCAAAGCGCGCAATTGCTGGACCTGATCGCGCATGAGCGCAATCAATGGCGAGACTACCAGCGTCAAACCTTCATCGACAAGCGCCGGCAATTGATAACACATGCTCTTGCCGCTACCAGTCGGCATCACGGCAAGCACCGGCCCACCCGCCAGAACCGCAGCAATCACCTCTGCCTGGCCTTGACGAAAATCTTCATAACCGAAAACCGAATGCAGAAGCGAAAAGGCTTTCTGCGGCAGATCATTCATGGAAAGGGCTTTCAAATATCAAACGGACGTGACCCGACCTGGTGTCACATGCAGCATTGTAGCGCGCGCAGAAATCTCAGCAAAGGCTGCCGTATCTGCACCCGTCATCCACACCTGCGATCCAAGTTCGGCGAGATTGTCATAGAGCGCGGCGCGTCGGCGCGGATCGAAATGAGCAGCAATTTCATCAAGCAAAACGATGGGCGCAAGGCCGCTCATCGACGCCACAAGTCGCGCATGCGCCAGCACGAGACCGACAAGCAGGGCTTTCTGCTCGCCAGTCGATGAACGCTCGGCATCAGCCTGTTTTGGCCCGTGACGGACCACAAGATCGCTTGCCTGCGGGCCGATCAGCGTCCGCCCGGCTGCCGCATCGCGTCCCCGATTGGCACGAAGCATGAGGCAATAGCGATCTTCGACTTCAAGTGCTGGATGATCCGCCATCATGGTTTCGATCTCGCCCGCAAGAGCAAGTTCCGCCCATGGAAAGGCCGAAGTCTCATTGCGCCCAGCCAAGATCAAAGCCGCCAGTCGCGACACGGTTTCGCTACGCGCAGCGACAACGGCGATAGCAAGCTGCGCGATCTCGCGCTCAGCCGCATCGAGCCAGGCGCTTTCAGAAAAATGATCTTCAAGCAGGCGATTGCGATTGCGCAAGGCGCGTTCGAGCGCATTGACGCGCGAGCCATGCTCCGCATCCACAGCAAGAACGAGCCGGTCGAGAAAACGCCTTCTGTCGCCTGCGGGACCGGTGAAAAGTCCATCCATGGAGGGCGTGAGCCATGTGACGCGCACATGATCGGCGAAAGCTCGCGCAGAGCCCACCGGCGCACGATCAATCCGGCATTTTCGTGCTTGGGGCTGAGCGGATTCGGCGGGTTCGCACCCAGTGCCGAGCTGCACGGCACTTTCGTGATCGGCAATTTCCACCGAGACGGCCCATCCTCCCGCGCCGCCCTCGCGCGCACAATCTGCAAGATCGGCGCGTCGCAGACCCCGCCCAGGCGTCAGAAGGGAAATGGCCTCAAGAAGATTGGTCTTGCCGGCACCATTCTCGCCGGTGAGCACAACAACGTCGCCGCCGATCGCAAGATCGAGCTCAAGATAGGACCGGAAATCGGCCAGGATGAGCCGGCGCACCTTTGGCCGGCGCAATCCAGCACCGCTCTCAAAAAATGAAGTCATGGCCTGCGCGGGCTAGAATGGGCCGGCTTCACCGGGCGGAACGAGGCCGATGCGTCAAACGCGCATCGGCATCAGGACATAGAGCGCAGCCGCCCCATCGCGATCCTGAATCAGGGTCGGTGAACCGGGATCGGCAAGTTTGAACAAAGCCGTATCCGAATCGAGCTGGCTCGTGATGTCGAGCAGATACCGGGCATTGAAACCGATCTCCAGCAGGCCCGAATCGTAATCGACTTCAATCTCTTCCGTCGCCGAGCCCGAATCGGGATTGGTGACGGTGAGCGTCAGACGACCATCGGCCAAGGACAATTTCACCGCACGGCCACGCTCAGAAGAAATGGTCGAGACACGATCGACCGCCGCCATGAAAGGCGCGCAATCGACAACGAGTCTTTTGTCATTATTGGCTGGAATGACGCGCGCATAATCGGGGAAAGTTCCGTCGATCAGCTTCGATGTCAGTACGACATCGCCGAAAGTGAAGCGAATCTTGGTGGTCGAAAGCTCGATCGACACATCGGCGCCGGCGTCCTCGACCAGTTTCTGCACTTCGGCCACAGCCTTGCGCGGCACGATAATGCCCGGCATGCCGGCAGATCCGGAAGGGGCGGGGATTTCGACGCGCGCAAGACGATGCCCGTCTGTCGCCACCGCCCGCATCATGACATGCCCATCGACTTCCGTCGTGTGCATGTAGATGCCGTTGAGATAATAGCGCGTCTCTTCGGTCGAAATGGCAAATTGCGTCTTGTCGATCAGCTTCTTGAGATCGCCGGCGGCGAGAGAGAAGCGATGCGAAAGATCGCCGGCATTGAGATCGGGGAAATCGCTTTCAGGCAGCGATTGCAAGGTGAAGCGCGAACGGCCGGAGCGCAGAAGCAGCTGGCCGGCGTCACCGGAGGCCTCAAGCGAAACCTGCGCCCCTTCGGGGAGCTTGCGGACAATCTCATAGAGCACATGGGCCGGCAGGGTCGTGGCGCCAGGCTGGCCAATATCGGCAGCGACGCTTTCCGTCACTTCAAGATCGAGATCTGTCGCCTTCAACAGCAGGCGCCCGTTGCCGGCCTGCAGAAGGACGTTGGCGAGAATCGGGATCGTGTTGCGTCGCTCGACCACCCGGTGGACATGACCCAGCGACTTGAGAAGCGCCGCTCTTTCGAGAGTGACTTTCATAGGGTCTAATCCATCCTCAAAAAATCGGTTGTGGGACAGGGCTGAACAGCCGGGGGCGGAACTTTGACCCGCTCCGCTCACAAGAGCAAGCGCCGCTTTCGGAATCAACTCCGGCCCGACCGAAAGCCCCCAGCTTTCTGCTCCTGCAATCCAGCCCCCGAAGACTTAACCGGCCTTTAAGCGGGGTGAGATTAATTTGCCAATGACACAGCCTGGCCAAAGATGGGCAGGCCAATCCCTTGCAGCGGTGCCATGGCCCCCAGACGCCGAGAATCCGGCACGTCCCGCAGCCCCGGTTCAGGCGCAGACGACGATCTGCGCGCCGATCCCGGCGACCGGATCGGCAAACCGCTCGCGAGCGGTCGTGCCCGCGCGTCGCGCGAGAATGACCCTCCCCCGGAGCGCAAACGCCGAAAGGACCGACGCCGGCGCTCCTTCCTCGGCGCGGCCCTTTATTGGGGTTTCGTGGCCTCGATCTGGGCCGGAATCATTGTGACCGGCGTCATCGCCTGGCACGCGATGCAATTGCCGCCCATTGACCGGCTGGCCGTCCCCAAACGCCCCCCCAATATCGCCATTCTTGGCGATGACGGTCGATTGCTCGCAAACCGGGGCGACACGGGCGGAGCCGCCATCCGTCTCGACGATCTGCCGGCCTATGCCCCAAAAGCCTTTATCGCGATTGAGGACCGGCGGTTTCATGACCATTGGGGCATCGACCCGATCGGCATCGCCCGCGCCATGGTGCGCAATATGTCGGGGCAAGGCGCTGTGCAGGGTGGCTCGACCATCACGCAGCAGCTGGCAAAAAATCTGTTCCTGACTCAGGAACGAACCATGTCGCGCAAAATTCAGGAAGCGATTCTCGCTCTCTGGCTTGAGCAGAAATACAGCAAGGACCAGATCCTCGAACTTTATCTCAACCGCGTCTATTTCGGTTCTGGCGCCTATGGCATTGAAGCGGCGGCGCGAAAATATTTTGGACACGGCGCGCATCAGATTTCCCTTGCCGAGGCCGCCATGCTGGCCGGGCTGATGAAAGCGCCAACGCGCCTCGCCCCCAATAGAAATCTCGCCGCTGCAACAGAACGCGCCAATCAGGTGATTATGGCCATGGCGCAAGAGCGTCACATCACCGATGGAATGGCAAAAATCGCAATCGCGGCGCCGGCCACAGTCAGCCGACAGACGAATGGCTCCATCAATTATGCGGCCGATTATGTCATGGACGTACTCGATGAAACAATCGGTGCAATCGATCAGGATATTGTCGTCACAACGACATTGAGCCTCGCGCAGCAGGCCGCAGCAGAAAGCGCTTTGACTGAAGAGCTTGAGAAATCGGGCCGCCGCTATGGCGTCACACAAGCAGCCCTCGTCTCCATCGATCCCAATGGCCAGATCAAAGCGCTCGTCGGCGGCCGTCATTATTCGGAAAGCCAATTCAATCGTGCTGTTTCTGCCCGCCGCCAACCGGGCTCCGCATTCAAACCTTTCGTCTATCTTGCAGCACTCGAACGCGGCCTGTCAGCCAACACGATCCGCGACGATGCGCCGATCAATGTGCGCGGATGGCAACCAGAAAACTCAAACAATGAATATCAAGGCCCGGTCACGCTGACGCGTGCGCTTGCCATGTCGCTGAATACGGTTGCCGTGCGCCTCGCGCTT
>CANHAW010000128.1 GCA_947458675.1 Beijerinckiaceae bacterium | reverse complement strand
GATTTTTTTCCTAAAGTCAAGACGGGCGCATGCTCATCACCGAGAATTTCCCGTCCCCCCATATTCTTCCGACCGCGCTTTGCTTATTTAACCCCCAGCGGCGGTTTGCCCTTTGGAGTTGAATGACATGTCTGGCGCCGACCCCCGGCTGATCGTCTGTTCCTGCGAAAAGACCATGCCCCTCGACGAGGCGGCTTTGGCCAAAGGCTGTGGCGGGAAAATTTCCCGTGCCGACCAGCTCTGCGGGGCGCAGCTCGAAACTTTTCGGACGGCGCTCGGCATTGCCGCGCCTCTCACCATTGCCTGCACGCAGGAAGCGCCGCTCTTTTCTGAAGTGGCTGACGAAATGGGCGCGGCCACGCCGCTGACTTTCGTCAATATTCGCGAAACCGGCGGCTGGTCGAAAAATGCCGCGCAGGCCGGCCCCAAGGCCGCCGCCTTGATTGCAGCGGCGCGCGAGGACATGCCGCCCATCTCTCTCGTCACGCTCGAGAGCCAGGGCGTGATCCTGATTTATGGTCGCGACGAAAGCGCCATTGAAGCCGGGCGTCGCCTCGCCGACAGGCTCGATGTGACAGTCATGCTGTCGCGCCCGGCAGAGATCACGCCACCGCGCACGCGCGATTTTCCTGTGCTCAAGGGCCATGTGCGCAATGCCAAAGGCTATCTGGGCGCATTCGAACTCAGCATCGATGAGACCGCGCTCGCGGCCCCCTCTTCGCGCGACAAGCTGGTCTTCGGCAATGCCGCCAATGGCGCGACATCGACCTGCGATATCATTCTCGATCTCACCGGTTATGCGCCGCTGTTTCCGGCATCGGAATTGCGCCCCGGTTATTTGCGCGCCGATCCGCGCGATCCCGCGCAAGTCGAAAAAGCCATTCAGGATGCAGCCACATTCGTCGGTACATTCGACAAGCCGCGCTACATCACTTTCACTGAAACGCTCTGCGCACATTCGCGCTCAAAAATCACCGGCTGCGTGCGCTGTCTCGATCTGTGCCCCACCGGCGCGATCACGCCCAATGGCGACCATGTTGCCATTGACGCCAATATTTGCGCAGGCTGCGGCGCTTGCGCCTCCGTCTGCCCGACGGGTGCTGCTGCTTATGCGCTGCCGGCAACAGATGCGCTGATGCGCCGCCTTCGCACGCTCTTGCGCACTTATACGCAGGCGGGCGGGCTCAATCCGCATGTGCTCCTGCACGACGGCGAACATGGCGACCCGATGATCGATGCGCTCGCGCGTTTCGGCGACGGCCTGCCCGCCAATGTGCTGCCGCTGCGCGTCAATGAGATCACGCAAGTGGGTTATGAAATGCTGGCCGCCGCCTTCGCCTATGGCGCGACCGGCGTGGCGCTGCTTGCACGCCACAAGCCCAAACATGACATGTCGGGCCTCGCCGGCGTTGTTGCGACAACCAATACAATTGTCGCGGGCCTTGGTTTTGGCGCCGATCTCATCCGCATCATCGAGACGGATGATCCCGATGCTTTGCGCGCCGCGCTCGATAGTGCACCCATTGGCACAGTCTCTCCCAAACCGGCAGCCTTCGTGCCTGCAGGCGCAAAGCGTCCCGTGCTGGAGACCGCCTTCCGCGAATTGCATCTGGCTGCGCCAGCCCCCGTCGCCGTTGTGCCGCTCTCGCGCGGCGCGCCCTTCGGCGGATTGAACATCAATATCGATGGCTGCACGCTCTGCCATTCCTGCGTCACCGCCTGCCCGACCGGCGCATTGGGCGACAATCCCGACCGCCCGACGCTCAAATATACCGAGAGCATTTGCGTGCAATGCGGCCTGTGCGAAGCCACCTGCCCTGAAAAAGTCATTGCGCTGGAGCCGCGGCTTGATTTCGAAGCCTGGGCGCAACCCGCACGCGTGGTGAAAGAAGAAGAGCCCTTCCATTGCATCGCCTGTCATGCGCCTTTTGGAACCAAGAGCACGATCGAGAAGATCGTCTCGAAATTGTCTGAAAAGCACTGGATGTTTTCAGGCGACAATGCCAAGCGCATCGATGTCGTGCGCATGTGCGACAAATGCCGCGTTGAGGCTGTCATCAACGAGAGTTTCGATCCCCATGGCGCGCCGCAACGTCCTCCGATCATGACAACGGAAGATTATCTGCGCGCCCGCGACAAGGATGGCAGCGATCCCGCCAATGCGTGAGCGTGCAATCTGGAGTTTTTGACGTGTCCGTAAAAGAAGCCGACGTTCTGCTGGCGCTCGACGCCATTCAACTGCCAGATGGCAAGAAGCTTGGATCTTCAGGCCGCGTGACCGGAATAGTCATCAATGACGGCAAGGTCATCTGCGCCATCTCCATCGATGCGCCGGAAGCCGCTACCATGGAACCCGTGCGCGCCTCCGCCGAAGCAAAAATCCGCGCATTGCCTGGCGTCACCACGGCACTTGTCGGCCTCACGGCGGAAAAAGCACCCACACGCGGCGCCACGACACCGCCGCCTGCCGGCGCACGCCCCATGCCGCAAGCCACGTCGAAACCGGCCTCATTGCCGGGCGTCAAACATATTATCGCTGTTGCCTCCGGCAAAGGCGGTGTCGGCAAATCGACGACATCCTGCAATCTGGCGCTTGGCCTTGCCGCGCTTGGATTGAAAGTCGGCATTCTCGATGCAGACATTTACGGCCCCTCGCAGCCGCGTCTGTTTGGCCTGCGCGGCAAGCCGCGACTTGTCGGCCCGCGCATGCTCGAACCCATGGAACGCTATGGCGTGAAGGTCATGTCGATCGGTTTCCTGATCGAAGACGATGCGGCGATGATCTGGCGCGGCCCGATGGTGATTTCCGCCATTACGCAAATGCTGCGCGAAGTGGCCTGGGGCGAACTCGATGCGCTCGTTGTCGATCTGCCGCCCGGCACGGGTGACGCACAACTCACCATGGCGCAGCAAACACCGACATCGGGCGCTGTCATTGTCTCCACGCCGCAAGATCTCGCACTGATCGATGCGCGGCGCGGCATTGCCATGTTCCAGAAGGTCAATGTGCCATTGCTTGGCGTGATCGAAAACATGTCGAGTTTCTGCTGCCCCAATTGCGGCCATGTCTCGCCGATCTTCGGGCACGGCGGCGCGCGTGCGGAAGCCGAAAAACTCGGCGTGCCTTTCCTGGGCGAAGTACCGCTCGACATGAACATTCGCGCGACCTCCGATGACGGACGACCGATTGTCGCCACCGAACCTGATTCACCGCATGCGAAAATCTACAAGGACATTGCCGCACAGGTCTGGGCGTCGCTGACAGGCGGTGGCGCGGCACGGCCTGCGCCAAAAATCGTCATCGAGTAAAGCCATGACACGCGCGATCCTGCTGCCCAATCCCGACGATCCCCGCCTCACGCAAGCGGTGGAAGGCGTGGATCATACGGGCGCGCGCGTTGAGATCCGTGTGCCGGTGGAGCGCGCGCTGACGCTCTATCTCAATGCGCAGGAAATCGTCACAATGATGACGATCAACGATTACCCCGAATATCTGGCGCTCGGCTATCTGCTCAACCAGAATATGCTGAAGCCAGACGATATTGTCACGGAAGTTGAATATGACGACGATCTGCAGGTCGTCGTCGTGCGCACCGAGCGCGGCACGAATTTCGAGCAGAAGCTGAAAAAGAAAACGCTGACATCGGGCTGCGCGCAGGGCACCGCCTTTGGCGACCTGATGGAAGCCATCGAATATGTCGAATTGGCGCAAGCAGAACTGCGCACCTCATGGCTCTATGAGATGACGCATCGCATCAACACGACGCCGTCGCTCTATCTGACAGCCGGCGCCATTCATGGCTGCGTGCTTTGCGAAAAGGGCGAGCCGGTCTGCTATATGGAAGATGTCGGCCGCCACAATGCGGTCGATAAAATTGCGGGCTGGATGTATCGCGAGAAAATCGATCCGACAAACAAGATTTTCTACACGACAGGTCGGCTCACCTCCGAAATGGTGATCAAGACCGTTCGCATGGGCATTCCCATTCTCGTCTCGCGTTCAGGCTTCACCGCCTGGGGTGTGGAGCTGGCGCGCCAAGTCGGGCTGACATTGGTGGGGCGCGCCAAGGGCAAGCGTTTTGTTGCGCTGGCGGGCCAAGAGCGCATCGTCTTCGATCAGGATCTCGACTTCGTGCCGGAAGAAAGCATGCGTGCAAAGCGCAAGGGATCCGATGATGAGTGAAACGCTCGGCGTCATTCTCGCAGGCGGATTGGCGCGCCGCATGGGCGGCGGCGACAAGCCGATGCGCTCCATTGCCGGGCGCACGATTCTCGCGCGCGTGATCGATCGTCTCTCGCACCAATGCGACGGGCTGATCCTCAATGCGAATGGCGATGCCGCACGCTTTGCCGCGTTCAACTTGCCTGTCGTGGCCGATTCAGTTGAGGGCTTTGCAGGCCCACTGGCCGGCATTCTCGCCGCGCTCGATTGGGCAGCCGAACATCGTCCGCATGTCGAATGGGTGGTGAGTGCTGCTGCCGATTGTCCCTTCCTGCCGCGCGATCTTGTGAAGCGTTTTCAGACTGCGCGCATGGAAGAAGAGGCGCTGCTCTGCACCGCGCGCTCGGGCGGACAGACGCATCCCGTCATCGGCCTGTGGAACGTCGGCCTGCGCGAGGAATTGCGCCACGCGCTCGTGGTTGAAGATTGCCGCAAGATCGACCGCTGGACCGCGCGCTACAAACTCGCAACCATCGACTGGCCCGTGGAGCCGCTCGATCCGTTTTTCAATGCGAATACGCCCGACGATCTCGAAGACGCAGAATGGCTCGCCAAGCTCGACGATTGATGCCGCATCGTCATTGCGAGCGCAGCGAAGCAATCCAGAGCCAACGTGCGGCGCTGGATTGCTTCGTCGCTACGCTCCTCGCAATGACGAGATTCAAGTGGCCGGAGTGAAGCCTGCGCGCACCAAAGCCGCGCGACTTTCATCCGATTGCAGCGCGTCCAGAAAAGCCTGCACGGCAGCTCTGTTCTTGCGCGCGCTCACCAGCGCAAAATCATAATGTTCTTGCGCGAAGGGCAGGAAGGCGAGGCCATAGGCTGCAGCTACGGGCGCAATCGTCATGCCCCAATCGGCTCTGCCCTGCGCCACGGCAGCAGCAACCGCATTATGCGATTTCGGCTGGTTCCAATAGCCGCCGGGCTTTGCGCCCTGCAGCAAGCGGTCGATCAGAATGCGCGTGCCCGCACCCGGATTGCGATTGACCATGAGGCATGATTCATCGGCCAATGCGCGGCGCACAGCTTCGCGCGCATCGCACCCGGCAAAACGCGCATCATCATTGCGATAGACAATGCCCTGCATGCGCCGCCAGCCTTCGACAAGCTCGAGTCCCTCGACAAGAAAACTGCGATTATAGCTCTCGCTCGTCTCATCGAAGAGATGGATCGGCGCAAGATCGCATTCGCCACGCTTGGCTGCTGCCAGCCCACCCAGTGAACCAACAGCAATGGTGCGGATTGTCAGCCCCTTGCGCACCAATGGCGCGGTGACAAGATCGAGCCCCGTGCAATGGCTGCCGATCAGGGTGAGAGCGGGCACGCGCACATGCGGCGTGAACACTGTCACGTCCACTGCAGCGCCTGCAGGCGCGTGATCGGCCAGAGCCTCAATGCGCACAAACCCATCGGCCTGCGCGAAAGATGTGATGGCTCCAGAGCCTTTTCCGGTCGGATAGGCGAAGAGCCCGTCTGCGCCCTCGACCAAAGCCACCATCACAAATTCCGTGCGCCCAAGTTCGGAGGCAACACGCACAGGCAAAGTCGCTTGCACTTTTGCATCATTGCGCGGCGGCAGACCCGCCATGCGGCGCAACACGGGCACGATCATGTCATGGAAGGTGAACATGGCCGAGGTCGGGAAACCGGGCAGGATCACCACGGGCTTGCCATCGCAAACAGCAAGACACAAAGGCTTGCCGGGTTTCAAAGCGACGCCATGCGCGATGATGCCGGGCGCACCCAGACGCGCAATGAGGCGATGGGTGAGATCGCCCGCGCCTTTCGATGTGCCGCCCGAGAGAATGAGCATGTCATGGGAGGCCAGCGCATCGCGCATGATTTTCTCAAGCGCCTGCTCTTCATCCGGCACACTGCCCAGAAAATGCGCTTCGCCGCCATTCTCGCGCACGGCGGCTGCAACAATTGGCCCATTCGTATCGAAAATTTGCGCAGGCGCGAGCGTGCCGCCCGGCTGAACCAATTCATCGCCGGTCGAGACAATGGCCACGCGTGGCGCGCGCGCAACCTTCACCTGGGCAATGCCGCAGGCCGCCAGCATGCCTATTTCGCGCGCACCCAGAATCGTGCCGGCGCGCAAGACAGTCTCGCCGCGCGCCATATCCGAGCCCGCATAAGAGATGAACTGGCCGGGATTGGCAGCACGGCGCATATCGACAGCGCCAGCACCGGCGGGATGCGTCTGCTCGATCATGACAATCGCATCCGCACCGCGCGGCACGGGACCACCCGTAGAGATCGGTGTCGCGCTCATTGCGCCGACATGAAGCTTTGGCGCAATGCCGCAGGCAATGACCTCATCGTTCAGCGTC
>CANHAW010000127.1 GCA_947458675.1 Beijerinckiaceae bacterium | reverse complement strand
GGGGATAACCCCGCCCTTTTTTGTTTGGAGCAGTGAAGCCGGCAAGAGCTGACCCGTGGACAGCGCCACAAAAAAAGCCGCCCCGAGAGGCGGCTTCTTTTTTGGTGCGCGGTCTGGCGCCTCAGAAGCGCAGCAGGCCTTTCAGCGCATTGCCGATGAAGCTTGGTTCCTGTCCGCTGGTCGGTGTCGTGCGCGAGACGAAGTCGATGACCTTGCCATCTTCCATGCCGTAATTGGCGACGCGCTCGACGCGCTTGTTCTTGTTGAAATAGACCGCGACGACGCGCTGGTCGGTGACGCTCGGCGCCATGAACTGGACGGTCCGCGAGGTTTTCTGCGTGATGTAATACCAGGCATCGCCGCCGACAGTGGATGTGGTGGAGGGCGTGCCGAGAATGGTGAGAACCTGTTCGGCGGGAACCCCGACCTTCACCTGTTCGAGGGCACGCTGGTCCAGCACATATCCGTGCTGCACGGTGCCGTCATAGCCAAGGCAGCCGCCCAGCGAGAGGGCCAAAGCTGCGGCAAAAGCCACCCGCACGCTGCTACGACGATCAGATTTCACGCCCATCTGCCGCATCTCCGGGATTTTTCTTGCATCCGTCATCAGCGATGCCTAACCCCCGTGGTGAGGAAATGCAAGCAAGGCTAAGCCAGCCGGCATTTCCGCTCGAGACCAGGGAGCAACATCATGTTCGGCCTCTTCGGCCGCAATCAGAACCGTGCCTTGATCGACAAGCTTCACGGCGAGATCATGGCGGGCGTCCTTCATCCGGCGCTTTATCTGCATTGCGGGGTCCCCGATACTTTCGAGGGAAGGTTCGAAATGCTGGCTTTGCACGGCGCGCTGGTCGTGCGCCGGATCGAAAAACTGCCATCTCCCGGGCCGGATCTTGCCCAGGATCTGATGGACGGCATCTTCCGCCATCACGATGCGACGCTTCGCGAAATGGGCGTTGGCGATCTGGCCGTGCCCAAGCGCATGAAAAAACACGCGGAATCTTTCATGGGCCGGGCGTTTTCCTACGCCGGGGCGCTTGAAGGGGGCGGTGTGGAGGTCATGCGGCTGGCTCTGGCCCGCAATGTTTTTGGCGATGAGGCCAAGGCTGCCTCGCCCGAAGCCGAAAGACTGGCCAAATATGTATTGGCGATCGAGGAAAAGCTCGCCTCTTACGGAATTGAACATTTTTCAGCCGGAAAAATCGGTTTTCCGCCGCCTGAGACAGGAGGCCAATGATGGCCCGCAAGCCGCCCCCCAAAGGCCCCAAACGGGCCCGTCCTGGCACTGATGAGGCGGGTGCGGCCCGCAAGCTTGCGCCGCCGCCATCGGGCCTGCCGCTCATGCCCAGACCCTTCAACGTCGAAGATATTCGCGACGACGGGAAATCGACGCTTGAGATCGAGGCGAGCGAAGCCGAGCGCGTCTTGCTGGCGCAAGCCTATGGGCTGCCGGCCATTGGCGCGCTCAAGGCCCGCTATCGCCTGGTGAAGCGCGGCAAATGCGTCTCTGTCACGGGCGAGATCCGCGCCCGGCTGACGCAGGTCTGCGTTGTCACGACCGATCCTTTCGAGAGCGAGATTATCGAGCCCGTCGAGATCGAATATGCGCCTGAGAGCCTCGTCACCGAGGCATGGGAGCGCCTTGCTGAGACTGAGTCGGCCAATCCCAATGCGCCGGCGCAGGAGCCCCCCGATGTGATCGTGGATGGCAAAATCGACCTCGGGGCGCTGACGGCGGAGGCTCTGGCCCTGGCTCTCGATCCTTACCCGAAAAAGCCGGGCGTCGCCTTTGTCGATGTCATGGAGCCGGAGGATCTGTCCGAATCCCCCTTCGCCGCGCTGGCGCGGCTCAAGGGGCAGGGCGGCCCCGAAGGCGGGAAAGTCTAAGGCAAGCTTGAGGATGGCCGTTTGCGTTCTGGCCGCAAATGTCTATTGTCCGGCGCCTCAAAAGGCTCGGGCTGCTGAACAAGCGCCCTCGAGCCTGCCGTTTAGCTTCAGGGAGCCCCGAGGCCATGTCTAGCAAGGTCAGGATCGCGCTGGATGCGATGGGGGGAGATCACGGTCCGTCCGTTGTGATCCCCGGCGCAGCCGAGGCGCTGGCCCGCCACGCCGACATTGAATTTCTGTTGTTTGGCGACCAGTCGGTCATCGCACCGCTGCTGGATGCCCATCCTGCGCTGAAAGCCTGTGCGCGCATCGTCCATACCGATGTCGCTGTCACTATGGATGACAAGCCGAGCCAGGCCTTGCGTCGCACGCGCCGCGCCTCATCCATGTGGATGGCGATCGAGAGCGTCAAAAATGGCGAGGCAGATGTTGTCGTCTCCGCCGGCAATACAGGCGCATTGATGGCCATGTCGACGATTTGCCTGCGCACAATGGCCGGCGTCGATCGTCCCGCCATTGCCGCCATGTGGCCGACGTTGCGCGGGCGCTCCATCGTTCTGGATGTCGGCGCGACGATTGGCGCCGATGCGCAGCATCTTGTCGATCTCGCAATCATGGGTTCGGCCATGGCGCGCATTGTGCTGGCGATCTCATGTCCGACAGTCGGCTTGCTGAATGTCGGCGTCGAAGAAATCAAGGGCATCGAGGAAGTGAAAGCGGCCGGCCGCACATTGCGCGAAGGTCAAATCGGTGGGCTTGATTACAAGGGCTTCGTTGAGGGCGACGATATCGGCAAAGGCACGGTCGATGTTGTGGTCACCGAAGGATTTACCGGCAATATCGCCTTGAAGACGGCCGAGGGCACGGCCAAGCAGCTTGCCGAGGTTTTGCGCGAGGGCATGTCATCGAGTCTTCTGACGAAAATCGGATATCTCTTTGCCCGTAGCGCTTTTCGTAGCCTCAAGGAAAAGATGGACCCGCGCAACGTCAACGGCGGCGTGTTTCTGGGCCTCGATGGAATTGTGATTAAGAGTCATGGCGGCACTGATGCCACGGGATTTGGCAATGCAATCGGCATAGGCTTTGACATGGTTCGCCATGAATTGCTCGGCAAGATTCGCACGTCACTCGCCGAATCCGATGACAGGCGTATCGCCCTGACTGCCGAGATGGATGCGCGCGCGTGAATGCGCTGCGAAGCAACGGAACGAGACATTGACCTCTGGCATGAAACACCTGCGTTCAGTCGTCTGTGGCGTCGGCTCCTATCTGCCTGCAAAGGTGGTGACGAATGCCGATCTGGAAAAAACAGTCGACACAAGCGATGACTGGATCGTCCAGCGCACCGGCATTCGTCAGCGCCATATTGCGGGCGAGGGCGAAACGACATCCGTTTTGGCAACACATGCCGCGCGCGCAGCGCTCGACAATGCCGGACTGACGGCAGCCGATATCGATCTCATCATCGTTGCGACCTCTTCGCCCGATTACACATTCCCCTCCACCGCCACGCAGGTGCAGGCCGCCATCGGCATGACGCATGGCGCGGCTTTCGATATCCAGGCGGTCTGCTCAGGGTTTGTCTTTGCCGTCACCACGGCCGACAAATTTCTGGTCTCGGGCTCGCACCGGCGCGCACTGGTGATTGGCGCAGAGACTTTTTCGCGGCTTTTGGACTGGAATGACCGGACCACCTGCGTCCTGTTTGGCGATGGCGCGGGCGCCATCGTGCTCGAAGCGCGCGAGGGTGCGGGCACGATCAAGGACCGCGGCGTCCTGACCTCGCATTTGCGATCCGACGGTCGCCATCGCGAAAAGCTTTATGTCGATGGCGGTCCCTCCACCACCGGCACGGTCGGCCATTTGCGCATGTCCGGGCGCGATGTGTTCCGCCATGCCGTCGGCATGGTGGCCGATGTCATGACGGATGCTTTTGCCGCCACGGGCACGAGCGCGGAAGATCTCGACTGGTTCGTGCCGCATCAGGCCAATCGCCGAATCATTGACGCTTCGGCAGAAAAACTCGGGATCGCGCCGGCCAAAATCGTCGTGACTGTGGACAGACACGGCAATACATCGGCTGCTTCCATCCCGCTGGCGCTGGCAGCGGCAGTGGCGGATGGGCGGATCAAACCCGGCCATCTCGTCATGATCGAGGCCATGGGCGGGGGATTCACCTGGGGGTCGGCCCTGATCCGCTGGTGATCGGGGCGTTCCATCGCCCTTTTTGAAAGATTTGGATCTTATGCCCTTGCGGGAGCCGTGTGCCCCGCAATCCTCACGCTTGTGTTTTTTGTGGCTGAAACTATTGCAAAGATCACGCTTTAAGTTACGATCATGTTGTTTTCAATTATGGATATTTACATGACCAGATCTCATTTCGACACGAAATCCAAAACACTGACCCGCGCCGATCTGGCCGAGGCTGTCTATGG
Source organism: Beijerinckiaceae bacterium (assembly GCA_947458675.1). Classification (GTDB taxonomy): domain Bacteria; phylum Pseudomonadota; class Alphaproteobacteria; order Rhizobiales; family Beijerinckiaceae; genus Terripilifer. The sequence goes on along the minus strand of CANHAW010000127.1, from coordinate 2,234 downwards.
TCGCGTCGGCCTTTCGCGGCCCGATTCCGCAGAAATGGTCGAGGTTGTGCTGGACGAGATTTCGGATGCGATTGTTCGCGGCGAGCTTGTGAAGCTTTCTTCTTTCGGCTCCTTCATGGTGCGCAGCAAGGGCGAGCGGGTCGGGCGCAATCCCAAGACCGGAATTGAAGTGCCGATCACACCGCGCAGGGTGATGGTCTTCAAACCGAGTAATATCCTGAAGCAGCGAATCAATTCCGGTCCCGCCGTGGACCTGGTGACCTGAACGGGGAGTTCCAATGGCCACAGACAGACCCGCCGATGCGTTTCGGACGATCAGCGAAGTGGCCGAGGATCTCGATTTGCCGCAGCATGTGCTGCGCTTCTGGGAGACTCGTTTTTCCCAGATCAAACCGCTGAAGCGGGGCGGGGGGCGGCGTTATTACCGCCCCGACGATATTGAGCTGCTGCGCACGATCCGCCACTTGCTCTATGGCGAGGGCTATACGATCCGTGGCGTGCAGCGCATTTTCAAGGAACAGGGCGTCAAAACAGTCATTGCTGTGGTGCGCGACGGCGGGCGCCCGAAGGCGGTGGCAGCTGAGCCCGAGCCCATGCCGGCGGCCTATGCAGCACCCGCCATGGACGATCTGGGCGAGGCAATCCGCATTCCACAGGTCGAGATCGATCCAATCGATGCCCCTGTCCATTTTGACGAGTTTGCGCGTCAGCCGGGCCTGGGCGCAGCCGATCACGCGCGGCTTGAAGCGGTTCTCGCCGAAATAGCGGAATGCACAAGAATTCTGCGGGCCGCCCGCGCCTGATTTCTGTTCGCCGGGACGCTGAATTCCTCCCCGCGCGGTTGCGCGGGCAGGGGCGCTTCTCTATAAGCCGTCACGTCGGAGTGTAGCGCAGCCCGGTTAGCGCACTAGTCTGGGGGACTAGGGGTCGTGGGTTCGAATCCCGCCACTCCGACCATTCTTCTTCCCACATGTTCCAAACAGGCGCAGGTCCGCACGGGCTTCGCGGCGCTTTGCCTTTGCCTCGTCTTGTGTTTGGATTTCCTCATAAAAACGAATCCGGGAGGCGTCGCCGTGAAGACAATCAGCAAATTCCTCGTTCTGGCCTTGGGCTCGATCGCATATCTGCCCGTTCAGGCCGTTGCGCAGGAATGGCCCAACCGGCCGGTGCGCGTCATTGTGCCCTTCGGCGCGGGTGGCAGCGGCGACATTCTGGCCCGGCTTGTGTCCGAGCAATTGAGCGCCAGTCTGAAACAGCAATTCGTCGTTGAAAATCGCACGGGTGCGGGCGGCGCTGTAGGTGTGCAGGCGCTCGCGGGCGCCGAGCCCAATGGCTATACGATCGGCATCACCAATCTTTCGACGCTGTCGCTGGCGCCCCTGATCAATGCATCGGTGACATATGATCCGATCAAAAGCCTGTCGCATATTGCCTATGTCGGCGGCGCACCGGTTCTCTTGTCGTCTGCTCTGAAAACCAATGTGCGCACGCTGCCGGAATTCATCGCTCATGCGAAAGACAAGGCTTTCACTTTTGCCTCTTCTGGTGTCGGTTCCGACGGGCATTTGATGGGCCAGGCGATTGCCATGTCGATGGGGCTCAAGGTCGAACATGTGCCCTATACGCAAACAGCGCAGGCTTTGGGCGATCTTGTGGCCGGGCATATTCCCTTCACCACTTTCACTCTCTCATCCTCCGCGCCCTTCCAGCGCGCCAAGCAGATCAATGGCATTGCCGTGACAACGGCCGAACGTCTGGCTGATTTCCCCGATGTGCCGACTTTCAAGGAATTGGGTTATCCCAATCTGGTCGGCACGACATGGTTCTCCATGTCAGGCCCCGCCAATCTGCCGAAAGAGATTGTCGAAAAACTCAACCGCGAAATTATCGCGGCCGTCAGCAAGCCGTCCATGCAGGAGGTTTTCCGCCGCGACGGCTTTATCGCGCAGCCCATGTCGTCAGCCGCTTTCACAACTTTCGTCGCGGAAGAAACAGCGCGCTGGAAGCCCGTGGTCGAGGCCGCTGGTCTTTTGGCCAAGAGATAAAAGCTCACGCGCACTTGTCTGGAAGCCAAGGGCGGCGCGGCTAAACTGCGCTGCCCTTCAGGATTCTGCCCCATGACACGATTTGCTCTTTCGCTTGCTTTGTTTCTCGCTCCTTCTGCGCCCGCCTTGGCGCAGACCATGCTGCCTGTCGGCTCTTTCCAGATCGATGCGACCGAAGTCACCATCGGC
>CANHAW010000126.1 GCA_947458675.1 Beijerinckiaceae bacterium | reverse complement strand
GGCCCTCCCGGCTTGCCGATGGGCGCGGCCGACATCGCCACCGTCCTCTTCACGCAAGTGATGAAATATGACGCGACCGATACGGCATGGCCCGATCGCGACCGTTTCGTGCTCTCGGCCGGCCACGGCTCGATGCTGCTCTATTCGCTGCTGTTCTTGACCGGCGTGCCGGGCATGACGCTCGATGAGATCAAGAATTTCCGCCAGCTCGGCTCGAAAACGCCGGGCCACCCGGAAAATTTCGTCACCAAAGGCGTCGAAACGACGACCGGCCCGCTGGGACAGGGCATTGCCACAGCCGTGGGCATGGCTTTGGCCGAGCGCATGATGAATGCCGAATTCGGCGATGTGGTCGATCATTTCACTTATGTGCTCGCCTCCGACGGCGATCTGATGGAAGGCGTGTCGCAGGAATCCATCGCGATTGCCGGCCATCTCAAACTCAATCGCATGATCGTCCTGTGGGACGACAATGGCATTTCCATCGACGGTCCGCTGTCGGTTGCCGATTCGGTCGACCAGATCATGCGGTTCAAGGCCTGCGGCTGGAATGCGATGCGCATCGACGGCCACGATCCGAAAGCCATTTTGCGCGCCCTGCGCAAGGCGCAGAAATCCGACAAGCCCACGCTCATCGCCTGCAAGACGCAGATCGGCTACGGCGCGCCCAAGCGGGCCGGCACATCCAAGGCCCATGGCGAACCTTTGGGCGCAGAAGAAATTGCCGGTGCACGCGCTGCGCTCAACTGGCCGCATGCGCCCTTCGTGGTGCCGGACGATATTCTCAACGCCTGGCGCAAGGCCGGTAAAAAAGGCCGTCGCTTCAACAAGGCCTGGAAGACCGGCAAGCTTGCCGCCCTTCCCGCCGACAAGCGGGCGGAATTCGAACGGCGCATGAAGGGCGATCTGCCGAAAGCGCTCAAGGATGCCGTGCGCGCGCAAAAGCAGAAGCTGGCCACCGATGCGACGCCCATTGCCACACGCAAAGCGTCCGAGGCTGCCATTGCCGTCATTGCGCCCGTTGTGCCGGAACTCGTCACGGGTTCGGCCGATCTCACGGGCTCCAACAACACCAAGGTTGCGGCAACGCCGGCGATTGCGCCGGGCCAATATGCCGGCCGTTTCGTCCATTGGGGCATTCGCGAACATGGCATGACAGCGGCCATCAACGGCATGGCGCTGCATGGCGGCTATATCCCCTCGGGCGCGACTTTCCTGGTCTTTGCCGATTACATGCGCCCGTCGCTGCGCCTCGCAGCCCTCATGAAAACGCGCAATATCCAGGTTTTGACGCATGATTCCATCGGCCTTGGCGAAGACGGGCCGACGCATCAGCCGGTCGAAACGCTGGCCTCTTTGCGCGCCATTCCGAATTTCTATGTCTTCCGCCCGGCCGACCAGACGGAAACTCTGGAATGCTGGCAGGCAGCGCTCGAAGCGCGCGGAACGCCTTCGGCGCTCGCATTGACGCGCCAGAATCTGCCGCAGGTTCGCAAGGAATTTGTCGAGGACAATCTTTCCGCCCGCGGCGCTTACGAGCTTGCTGCGGCTGAGGGCGAAGCGCAGGTGTCGATCTTTGCTTCGGGCTCCGAGGTTGAAATCGCATTGGCTGGCCGCGACCTGCTCAAGCAGAAGGGCATTGCCGCGCGCGTCGTCTCCGTCCCCTGCATGGATCTCTTCTTCCAGCAGGATGGCGCCTATCAAGCAAAGGTGATCGGCAAAGCCCCCGTACGCATCGCCGTGGAAGCGGCAGTGAAAATGGGCTGGGAAGCCATCATCGGGGAGAAAGGCGTCTTCATCGGCATGAAGAGCTTTGGCGAAAGCGCACCTTACAAAAAATTGTACGAGCATTTCGGCATTACGCCGCAGGCTGTGGCAGAAGCCGCCCTGCAGCGTTTGCCGCGCTGATATCGTGAATGTATGAAACACCCATGAAACGGACGGTCTCGTCCGGACATTCAAGTCGAGGAGAATGAGGGATGGTCAAGGTCGCGATCAATGGGTTCGGTCGTATCGGTCGCAATGTTTTGCGCGCGATTGTGGAATCGGGCCGCAAGGACATTCAGGTCGTCGCGATCAACGACCTCGGCCCGGTGGAGACCAATGCGCATCTGATGCGCTTCGACTCCGTCCATGGCCGCTTCCCCGGCAATGTGAAAGTCGATGGCGATACGATCGATGTCGGCTTCGGGCCGATCAAGGTCACCGCGATCAAGAACCCGGCCGAGCTTCCGCATAAGGCTCTGGGTGTCGATATTGCGCTGGAATGCACCGGCATTTTCGTGACGCGCGACAAGGCAGCTGCGCATCTTGAGGCCGGCGCCAAGCGCGTTATCGTCTCCGCACCCTGCGACAATGCCGATCTCACCGTCGTCTTCGGCGTCAATCACGACAAGCTGACGAAAGATCACGTCGTGATCTCGAATGCATCCTGCACGACAAACTGCCTCGCTCCCGTCGCCAAGGTTCTCAACGATGCGATCGGCATCGAAAAGGGCTTTATGACGACGATCCATTCCTACACGGGCGACCAGCCGACGCTCGACACGATGCACAAGGATCTCTACCGCGCCCGCGCTGCGGCTCTCTCGATGATCCCGACATCGACGGGTGCTGCCAAGGCCGTCGGCCTCGTGCTGCCCGAACTCAACGGCAAGCTCGACGGCTCTGCCATCCGCGTGCCGACGCCGAATGTCTCGGTTGTCGATCTGAAATTCGTCGCCAAGCGCGCGACGACGGTTGCTGAAGTCAATGCGGCGATTAAGGCTGCAGCTGACGGCCCGCTCAAGGGGATTCTCGGCTATACAGACGTGTCGAATGTCTCGATCGACTTCAACCACGATCCGCATTCATCCGTCTTCCACATGGACCAGACCAAGGTCATGGAAGGCACATTTGTGCGCATTCTGTCCTGGTACGACAATGAATGGGGCTTCTCGAACCGCATGAGCGACACGGCTGTCGCCATGGGCAAGCTTCTTTAAGTCAATCGGGCGCGTTTCTTTTGGGGACGCGCCCTTTTCATTGTGCTGAACAAAAGAGACAGGCATGAGCGGCTTCCGGACTCTCGACCAGGCTGATGTGAAATCGAAGCGCGTGCTGTTGCGCGTGGATCTCAACCTGCCGATGGAGAATGGCCGCATCTCGGATGCCACGCGCATTGAGCGCATTGTGCCGACCATTCGCGAACTCACCGGCAAGGGCGCGCGCGTCATTTTGCTGGCGCATTTCGGCCGGCCCAAGAATGGGCCCGATGAGGAAAATTCGCTGAAGCCCATTGCGGCTGCTTTGCCCGAACATCTGGGCGCACCTGTTGCCTTTGCTTCCGATTGCATTGGCGCAATTGCGCAAGATGCTGTCGCCAAGCTGAAGGATGGCGAGATTCTTTTGCTCGAAAATACCCGCTTCCACAAAGCGGAAGAAAAGAACGACAAGGATTTTGTCGCCAGCCTCGCCAAGCTCGGCGATCTTTATGTCAATGATGCTTTCTCAGCCGCGCATCGCGCGCATGCCTCCACGGAAGGCCTCGCGCATGTCCTGCCAGCTTTTGCTGGTCGCGGCATGCAGGCCGAACTTGAGGCGCTGACAAAGGCACTGGAAACGCCAAACCGTCCTGTGGCCGCAATTGTCGGCGGTGCGAAGGTTTCGACCAAGCTCGAATTGCTCGGCAATCTGTCGAAGAAAGTCGATTTCATCATCATCGGCGGTGGCATGGCCAATACGTTTTTGGCCGCGCAGGGCCATAAAGTCGGCAAGTCGCTCTGCGAGCACGATCTGCTCGACACGGCGCGCGAGATTGTCGCCAAGGCCAAAGCGGCGAAATGCGAAATCGTCCTGCCCTCCGATGCTGTTGCAGCAAAAGAATTCAAGGCGCATGCGCCATCGCGCGTCACAGATGTCGGCCATGTTCAAGACGATGAAATGATCCTCGACATGGGCCCGCGCTCGACTGTCGAAGTCGAGAAAATTCTCTCCGCCTGCAAGACGCTCGTCTGGAACGGCCCTTTCGGCGCATTTGAATTGCAGCCTTTTGACGCCGGCACCAATGCAGTGGCGAAAACAGCCGCCGCGCTGACGCAAAAAGGCGCGCTCGTCACAGTGGCTGGCGGCGGCGATACAGTCTCTGCGCTCAACCAATCGGGTGCGGCTGAACACTTCACTTACATTTCGACAGCCGGCGGCGCTTTCCTCGAATGGCTCGAGGGCAAGGTTCTGCCTGGCGTCGAGGCGCTGCGCATCAAGTCAAATTAATCTCTGCGGAGGATTTTTCAGATGAACAAGGACCAACTCGCAAAAGTCGCACAGGCCATGGTGGCGCGCGGCAAGGGCATTCTCGCCGCTGACGAGAGCTCCGGCACGATCAAGAAGCGCTTCGATGCCATCGGCGTGGAATCGACCGCCGATTCACGCCGCGACTATCGCGAGTTCATGTTCCGCACGCAGGAGGCGATGACGCAGCATATTTCCGGCGTCATTCTCTATGATGAGACGATCCGCCAGAATGCGAAAGACGGCACGCCGCTCGTCAAGCTGATCGAGGCTGCCGGCTCGCTTCCCGGCATCAAGGTCGATGCAGGCGTCAAGCCGCTGCCGAATTTCGCCAATGAGACGATCACTGAGGGTCTCGATGGATTGAGCGAGCGCATGGCCGAATATTACAAGCTCGGCGCGCGTTTCGCGAAATGGCGCGCCGTTATCGATATTGCCGATGGCATTCCCTCGCGCGGCGCCATTCTCGCCAATGCGCAGGCTTTGGCGCGTTATGCCGCGATCTGCCAGGCCAATAATATTGTGCCGATTGTCGAGCCGGAAGTGCTGATGGATGGCGGCCACGATCAGGCGCGCTGCTATGAAGTCACCGAATTCGTGCTGAAGACGCTCTACAATGAGCTCTATGAAGCGCGCGTCTTCCTCGAAGGCACGGTGCTGAAGCCCAATATGATTGTGCCGGGCAAGAAATGCGCGACGCAGGTTTCGGCCGAACAGGTTGCGCGCGAGACGATCCGCGTCTTCAAGCAGACTGTGCCGGTCGCCGTGCCGGGCATTGCCTTCCTCTCAGGCGGTCAGGCCGATGTCGAGGCCACTGCCAATCTCGATGCGATCAACAAAATGGGCCCGCTGCCCTGGCTCGTGACCTTCTCTTACGGCCGTGCTTTGCAAGCCGCCCCGCAAAAGGCCTGGGCCGGCAAGGAAGCCAATGTCGTCAATGCGCAGAAAGCCCTCTCGCACAGGGCTAAAATGAACGGCCTCGCCTCCAAGGGCGAATGGAGCAAGAGCCTCGAAGGCTGATTGCTCTTCAATATGAAAATGAGAAAAGCCCGGCAGCGATGCCGGGCTTTTTTTATCACCACTCCCAGCGGCAGAGTCGCGCCATTTTGCTATCAAGTGAAGCCAGCCAATCCCCTCCCCTCAAGGGGGAGGGGAAGAGCAGCGCAACCTGATCCCCCTCCCCCTTGAGGGGAGGGCGACTCGGCGAAGCCGAGCGGGGTGGGGGTCGTGTGATGTTCGATCATAGAAAAACAACAGAAAGCTCATTGGAAAAATCGCGCGACCCCCACCCCTAACCCCTCCCCTCAAGGGGGAGGGGGAATCGGATCGCGCTAAATGCCCTTGGTCTGCAGCGCTGCGGCGATCTCGTCCAGAATTGCTGGATCATCGATGGTGGCGGGCGTTGACCATTCATCCTTATCGGCGATTTTCTTCATTGTGCCGCGCAGGATCTTGCCTGAGCGCGTTTTCGGCAGACGATTGACCGTGATCGCAATTTTGAAAGCTGCCACCGGGCCGATCTTGTCGCGCACGAGTTGCACGATTTCTTTTTCGATCTCGAGCGGCGATTGCGTCACGCCTGATTTCAGCACGATAAAACCGCAGGGCTGCTCGCCCTTGAGTTCATCCTTGATGCCGATCACGGCGCATTCGGCAACAGCGGGATGGGATGCCAGAACTTCTTCCATGCCGCCGGTCGACAGACGATGGCCCGCGACATTGATGATGTCATCAGTGCGGCCCATGATGCAGAGATAGCCATTCTCATCCTTGAAACCGGCATCGGCAGTTTTGTAGAAGCCCGGAAAATCTGCGAGATAGCTTTCGCTCATGCGCTTGTCGTTTTGCCAGAGCGTCGGCAGGCAGCCGGGCGGCAGCGGCAATTTGATGACGATGGACCCCATCTGTCCGTTGGGGACAGGCTTGGCCGCCTCGTCGACAATCTGCACATCGTAACCGGGCATGGGAACGGTGGGAGAGCCATGCTTGATCGGCAGCAGGCCAAGGCCCACCGGATTGCCGACAATGCCCCAGCCGGTTTCCGTCTGCCACCAATGGTCGACGACAGGAACGCCCAAAACTTTTTCTGCCCAGGCAACCGTATCGGGATCGGCGCGCTCGCCGGCGAGGAAAAGCGTGCGCAAAGTTTTGGTCGAATATTTTGCCAAGAATTTTGCGTCCGGATCTTCCTTGCGGATCGCACGAAAAGCCGTCGGCGCCGTGAACAAGGCAACCGCGCCATATTCCTCGATGACGCGCCAGAAGGCGCCTGCATCGGGCGTGCCGATTG
>CANHAW010000125.1 GCA_947458675.1 Beijerinckiaceae bacterium | reverse complement strand
TATGCGAGCCTGTGCCAATGCCGGCCGTGCCGAAGATCACTTCGCGATCTTTCTGATTGGCGACGAAATCAGCGAGGTCTTTGGACTTGTCATTCTTGCCGATGGCAAAGACTTCCGGCGTCGTTGCCACAATCGAGATGGGCTTCAAGGCCGTGCCGGCAAAACCCTTGTTGCGGTAGAGCGTCTCGTTGATCGGCAGGGCGGCCGTGGTGACGAGCAAAGTGTTTCCATCGGGTGCTGCCTGAATCACGGCGCGGGTGGCGATATTGGCGCCGGCGCCGGGGCGGTTCTCGACGACGACATTGCGGCCCATCTTTTCCTGCATGCGGGCGCCGACGATCCGGGCGATGGAATCGGCCGATCCGCCGGGAGCAAAGCCGACGAGCAGGTTGATATTGCCCGTCTGGGCCTGGGCCGGCATGGCCAGAATGAGTCCGAGCGCGGTCAGCGCGCCTGCAATGGCCTTCATCTCGTTATTCTCCCTCTGCGCGTCTTTCCCGACGCTTCGCCCCCATCAAAAGGCCGCGCGGGTGCAGAAGTCAAATGAGGAAAATAGCAGAACGATCAAAAATCAGCGCTGGCGGCGGAAATCGAGACGACCCAGGAAGCGCCTGTTTTCTCGGCGAGTTCACCTTTGCCAAGCAGAACCGAGAAATGGCCGGTGCGGCCAGTCGCAGTGCCCATGAAAATCTCGTGGTTTTCCTCCCCGAGGGTGCGGCAGGCCTCCGGGGAGGGACATTCGCGATAGGTCACGCGCAGGGTCAGTGTCCCCAGACGGCGCGGCGAGCGATTGGCAATGTCGCCAGTGAGCTGATGGCCATAGCGGTCCGCCGTCATTTTCAGCCCGGAAAGGGTGAGCTGGCCGGGGTCTATGGCGGGTGGGGCATCGCGCTCGCCGTCGGCGAGATAAAACAGGGTTCCCAGCAGAATCAGGCCGGCACCACCTGCAATCGCCAGGGCGCGGGCCGGGGAGGCCGTGCGGAAGGCAACGACAGCGACCAGAATGAATGCGGTCGCGGCCAAGATATAAACCATCCGATGCTTTCCCCCTGTGACGCGCGGCGCAATCTGCGCCATGCCGTCGCCGTGTGCAAGGCGCTGGGGCCAAATGAATCCTTGGTGCTGGCTTGCGGCTCGCGCGAGCGTGCATCGACGCGCCGGCGCAAGTGGGTCACAATCGGGGTTCTTGTTTTGCTCCGGGGAGAAATGCGCAGATGGATGGCGTCCGGCTTGTCGATCACCCGCTGGTCCAGCACAAACTCTCGATCATGCGCGATATTGAATGTTCCACGCGTTCGTTTCGTGAGCTGATGAATGAGATCGGCATGTTGCTCTGCTATGAGGTGACACGCGATCTGCCTTTGGCCCAGACAAGTATCACGACGCCGTTGGCTACGATCAGCGCCCCGATTCTGGCCGGCAAAAAGCTTGTCTTTGCGCCGATCCTGCGCGCGGGCATGGGCTTTCTCGATGGCATGCTGCAGCTCGTGCCCTCAGCGCGCGTCGCCCATGTGGGACTTTACCGGGATCCGAAAACGCTCGGTGCTGTTGAATATTATTTCAAAGCGCCGGCCGATATTGGCGAGCGTCTCGTCATCGTCATGGATCCCATGCTGGCCACGGGCAATTCGGCTGTCGCGGCTATCGACCATCTGAAAAAGGCCGGTGCGGCAGAGATCCGCTTTGTCTGCCTGCTTGCAGCGCCTGAAGGCATTGCCAATCTGCGTGCGCGCCATCCCGATGTGCGGATCTGGACGGCGGCTGTGGACGAAAAGCTGGATGATCACGGCTATATCGTTCCCGGCTTGGGCGATGCCGGCGATCGTATGTTCGGCACGAAATAAGGCCGCTCCGGCGCAAGCGCAGCCATGCTTTTTGGCGCGGCGGTCGGCTTGTTTGCCCTTTGCCTCAGAATTCCCGCGTCCATGCACGCGGTGAAGCTTGACGCCGCGCGGCCCCCCGCCTTGGATTGAATGCGCGGGGGGCGTGAGACCGAGCGAGGCTCTCATGAGTGATGACGACAATACCTCGGACCTTGCTGAAGGCCGGGAATTTCCCGAAGAATCCTATTCGGATTTCGTCGCTGAACGCGCCTGCGCTTTCGGGCGCCTCGCGCTCATGCTCGATTCCATGAAGGACGATCACGCAAAAGAACTGACGCGCACCATGCTGAAGGCGATCATCCGGTCCATACGCACGCCGCCTGGCGGCGATCTGGTCGAATGGCCCCGTAACTGAGGCCATCGCATCCCTGCCGGGGCTTTTCCCGCGCGCAGGCGCCCTCCAAACGCGATTCCACCCCGTGCGGGGCCGATCTGCCCCTTCGTTGCAGCCGCATAGCCCTCCCGTCTATAGTGCGCGCCGCGCGGCCAGAGGGCCTGCGCCTGAAGGATGGGTGAGAAAACATGAACGAGCTGCTGCTCGACCGATTGGCGATCCGCCAACTCGTCGAAAACTGGGTCGTCTGGCGCGATGCCGGCCATTGGGACCGCTTTCGCACGGTCTGGTTCGACGATGGGCGCATGATGGCGACCTGGACGCAGGGCACGGCGGACGAATTCATCGACATGAGCAAGAAGGGCTGGGCCAATGGCGTCAGCATCCTGCATTTCCTCGGCGGTCATTCGGCCGATATCGAAGGCAACCGCGCCATTGCCCAAACCAAAATGACGATTTCCCAGCGTGCGCTCGTGCATGATGTGCTGGTAGATGTCGTCTGCACGGGCCGCTTCTACGATTTTCTTGAAAAGCGCGATGGGCGTTGGGGCTTTGTTTTGCGCCAGCCGATCTATGAGAAAGATCGCATGGATCCCGTCGATCCGTCGCAGATGGTCAAGCTCGATCCGCAATTGCTCAACGCCTTTCCCGCCGGCTACCGCCATCTGGCCTATCTGCAATCGCAGATCGGCTATCCGGTGAAAAAGGACATGCCCGGTCTGACCGGGCCTGAAGTCGAAAAACTCTATGCCGACGGGGCCGATTGGCTCTCCGGCAAAAAGCTCACCCGCTAAAGCCCGCATTTCGAGGTACAAAAAGAATGACAAAAACACCCTTCATCGTCGGCATCGGCGGAACGACACGTCCGGGCTCATCGTCCGAACAGGCGCTGGCCATGGCGCTTGCCCATGCCCGCGCTTTGGGCGCGCAGACGCAGCTTTTCGGCGGGGCCGAATTGCAGATCCCCATGTATGATCCCGCCACCGCCAATGAGAATGAGGGCGCGCGCAAACTCATCGAGGCGCTGCGGCGCGCCGATGGCGTGATCCTGTCCTCGCCCTGCTATCACGGCGGCGTCTCGGGTCTCGTCAAAAATGCCATCGATTATGTCGAAGAAATGCGCGCCGATGAGCGTGTCTATTTCGACGGTCGCGCGGTTGGCGCCATCGGCTGCGGCTATGGCTATCAGGGGCCGGGCGTGGTTCTGTCGCAATTGCGCGCCATTGGCCATGCTTTGCGCGGTTGGAACGTGCCGCTGGGCGTGGCGGTCAATTCTGCCGTCGTCAAATTCAGCCCCGAAGGTTGTTCCGACGAGGGCATCGGCAAGCAGATGGAAATCATGGCCGGGCAGGTCGTGCAATTTGCCAAGATGAATCTGCGCGACGCTTAAGATCAGGCGCTGAGAGAATCGATCTGGGCAAGCTCATCCTTGCCCAGTTTCCATTGTGCCGCAGCCACATTGGCGGCGATCTGCTCGGGACGTGTGGCGCCGGCAATCACGCTGGCGACAGGCGCCTGAGCTGCAAGCCATGAGAAGGCAAGTTCCAGCAGATGATGTCCGCGCTCGCGGGCAAATTGCTCGAGCTTTTCGACACGCGTCCAGTTTTCTGCCGTCATATAGCGGTCGCGCGAGCGCGCATCTTTCTGCAGGCGCGCGCCTTCGGGCAAGGCACCATCGCGGCGATATTTTCCTGACAGCAGGCCGCTCGCCAGCGGATAATAGGGCAGCAGGCCGAGACCTTTGTCTTTCAGTGCGGGCAAAAGATCTTTTTCCGGCGCGCGGTGGAGCAGGGAATATTCATCCTGTGCGCTGACAAAGCCCGTCAGATTATGCATTTGCGCTTGCCATTGCGCATCGACCAATTGCCATGCGGGCATGTTGGAGCAGCCGATATAGCGAACCTTGCCTTGGCGGACGAGATCGTCGAGCGCGCGTAATGTCTCCTCGATGGGTGTCGCGGGATCGGGGCGGTGGAATTGGTAGAGATCGATCCAATCGGTTTTCAACCGCCGCAGGGAATCCTCGACCGCCTGCATCATGTAGCGCCGCGAGCCGCCGATCTTGTGGCCCTCATCATCCATGGCCATGCCGAATTTCGAGGCCAGCACAATGTCTTTGCGCCTTGTGCCGAGCCAGCGGCCCAAAGCCTCCTCGGAGCCGCCGCGATTGCCATAAATATCGGCCGTGTCGAACAGGGTGATGCCATGGTCCAGCGCGGCATGGATGACGCCCCGCGAATCTTCAATCGATGTGCGCCCGCCAAAATTATTGCAGCCGAGACCCACGACCGACACTTGCAGGCCGCTCCGGCCAAGATTGCGCAATTCCATGGCGAGCCTCTCCCTTGATCCTCGCAGCGCCCCATCTGAGCGCGTGCGGCCAGTGACTTCAACCCCTTGCACAAGTCAGCCGGCGGTGAAAGCTTGCGCTGGCCGGCAGGATCGGCACAGGGGCAGGGGCAAGCGTATGGCCGCAGGGCGCATCGAGACGGATTGGCTTTCACTGGCTGAAATGATCGAGGAGAGTGCTGAAGTTCTGGCCTTCACCGGGGCCGGAATTTCCACCGAATGCGGTGTGCCTGATTTCCGCTCGCCCGACAGCGCATGGAAGCGCCATCCGCCCATTCCCTTCGATGCATTTCTTGCCAGTCAGGATGCGCGGCTTGAGGCATGGCGGCGGAAATTTGCGATGGATGATCTTTATGCCGGCGCGCAGCCTGGGCGCGGACATGCTGCGCTCGCGCGGCTTCATGCAGCAGGCAAAATGCCTGCGCTGATCACGCAGAATATTGACGGCCTGCATCAGCGCTCGGGCATTCCCGATGCAGATGTGATCGAATTGCATGGCAATGGAACTTACGCCCATTGTCTGGATTGCGGTGGGCGCCATGAATTGCAAGCGGTGCGCGCAGGAATTGGCGCGACGGGCGCGCCGCCCTCCTGCGATTGCGGGGGGATGGTCAAGTCGGCGACTGTTTCCTTCGGTCAGGCCATGCCGCGTGCCGCCATGCTGCGTGCTCGCAGTGCAACACTTTCCTGCGATCTTTTTATCGTCATCGGTTCTTCGCTTCTGGTCCAGCCGGCGGCAAGTTTCCCTTTGTTGGCAAAGGAAAACGGCGCACGTCTCGTTCTTGTGAACCGCGAAGCGACGCCGCTGGACGCTGCGGCAGACCTGATTTTGCGGGGCGATATCGGCGATCTGCTCGATCCGCTCGGGCGCCATCCGGGGAGTCGTCCACAGGCTTCGGAAAAAACACCTTTGTAGGCGCAGGCCGGATGCTATCTTCCTGTCGCGACTCGCCGGGGTCTTGTTTGTCGATTCGGATGACCGATGGAACAGACGGCTTCATGTGCAGGGTCGGTATGCAGGTTGCCTTGGGGGCAGGACATTGGGTAGCAGCGATCCTCATCTGTCGAACACGGCCGTTCAGGCCGAAGCGGATTCGGCGTCTGAGCGTCCCGCCGGCCTTCTTGAAATGTGCGGTCGGATCAAATGGTTCGATGTTTCCAAAGGCTATGGCTTTATCGTGCCCGACGATGGCGGCGCGGATATTCTGCTGCATGTGACGGCTTTGCGTCGCGACGGTTTCCAGACCGCGCCGGAGGGTGCGCGCATCATCTGCGAAGTGCAGGAGCGCTCCAAGGGTCTGCAGGTCTTCCGCGTTCTCTCGCTCGATGAATCGACCGCCACGCATCCCTCGCAGCTGCCGGCGGCCCGCACCCATGTGCAGATCACGCCAACGGGTGGCTTCGAGATTGTCGTGGTGAAATGGTTCAATCGTGTGCGCGGCTTCGGTTTCGTCACGCGCGGCGAGGGGACGGAAGATATTTTCATCCATATGGAAACGCTGCGTCGTTTCGGCATTATGGATCTCAAGCCCGGCGACGGGCTGCTGGTGCGTTTCGGCAATGGACCCAAGGGTCTTATGGCGGCTGAAATTCGCCCCCTCGAAACCACCCTGCCCATCTCACATTGAGCATCGATACGGCCTTGCGGCTTGATCCTGCGCCCGCGCGGACGCATGCTTGTGCGCGCCTGCTCCGCGAGGTCTTCATGCCGCTTTTTGCCTCTTCTTTCCGCATGGTTGCCGCCAGCCTGTCGCTGGTCGCCGCTTTGGCCCTAGCTTCGGCCGTCTTGCCGGGACGGGCTCATGCCCAGGGCGCCCCGGCCAATGCTGAGGCGGCGCTTGAGCCGCTTGAGATACAGACAGCCTCAGGCACGCATCGTTTTTCCGTGGAAGTCATGCGCGACGATGCGCAGCGCGCGCGGGGTCTGATGTTCCGCCGCTATCTGCCAGCCGACCGGGGCATGCTCTTCGATTTCAAGCGCGAAGAGCCGATCTCCATGTGGATG
>CANHAW010000124.1 GCA_947458675.1 Beijerinckiaceae bacterium | reverse complement strand
TGAAGAGATCGAGGCGCGTCTCGGGCTGGAGGCAGGATGGATCGAATCCCGCGTCGGCATTCGCACCCGCCATTACGTCGGCCCCAATGAGGCTTTGACCGACATTGCTTTGCCTGCCGCCCAAATGGCGCTGGCGGAGGCCGGCCATCCCGACATTGGATTTCTGATTCTGGCAACGAGCACGCCCGACCATCTTTTGCCGCCTTCGGCACCGCTTCTCGCCCACAGGCTCGGCCTTTCTTGCGGCGCTGCCGATCTGGCAGGCGCCTGCGCCGGTTTTATCGATGCGCTTGTCATGGCTGACGGGCTGGTGCGCGCACAGGGGCGCAGCGTTCTGATTGTTGCGGCCAATATTCTCTCGCGCCGCATCAACCCGACCGATCCCTCGACCTCGGCCCTTTTTGCCGATGCGGCGGGCGCCGTCATTCTCTCGCCTGCCCTCGAAAAAGATCGCGGCGTGATCGCCGCCGAACTCGTCTCCGACGGGTCAGGCTATGAGCTGATCGGCATCAAGGCCGGCGGCAGCCGGCAGCCCTTTGCGCCCGAACTCTCCCCCCTCGATCTGGCCATGCATATGCCAGATGGGCGCGGCCTGTTCAGCAAGGCGGTCGAGACCATGGTCACGACATCGGAAATTGCGCTGGGGCGGGCGAAAATGTCGGCTGACGATGTGAATCACTGGGTGCCGCATCAGGCCAATTTGCGAATAACGGCGGCCGTGGAGCGCCGGCTCGGGCTCAATCCACAGCGTGGCCTTTCAACTTTACGCGACTACGGAAATTCCTCCGCTGCGACGATTCCCTTCACTTTGTCGCTGCAAGGGCGCAAACGCGGGCTTGTGCAGGGGGATATTGTTCTCATGAGCGCCGTTGGGGCGGGACTTTCCGGCGGCGCGGTACTTTTGCGCTGGTGATGGCGGCGGCGCGCCCGCGCTGGCGCTCTGGCAAAAGCTGTGCGGATGCCGCAGTCTGGCAAAAGTTTCGCGCGCGGCCCTTCGGGGCGCGGCAAGCTTGGTTTCAGGAATCCCGTCCAACGAAAGCTGAGGACAATCTCATGAAGGGCATGTTCAAACACGCCGCCGCGGCCCTTGTCGCCGCGGGCTTTGCAACCGGCGCGGTCGCGCAGGAGAAGCTGAAAGTCGGCTTCGTTTACGTCGGTCCCGTCGGCGACCACGGCTATTCCTACCAGCATGAGCAGGGACGCCTCGCCCTGCAGAAGGCTTTCGGCGACAAGATCGAGACGACCTTCCTCGAAAAAGTGCCGGAGAACGACAGCGAGCGCGCCATCGAGCAGCTGGCCCGCACCGGCCACAAGCTGATTTTCACGACCTCTTTCGGCTTTATGGAGCCGACGCTGCGCGTGGCCCGCAAATATCCGAACCTGCAGTTCGAACATGCCACCGGCTACAAGCGCGCCGACAATGTCGCGACCTATTCGGCCCGCTTCTATGAAGGCCGTTACGTGCAGGGCGTGATCGCCGGCAAGGTCACCAAGACCAATACGGTCGGCTATATCGCCGCCTATCCGATTCCCGAAGTGATTGGCGGCATCAACGCCTTCTATCTCGGCGCCAAATCGGTCAATCCGAACATCAAGATGAAGATCATCTGGGCCAACACCTGGTACGATCCCGGCAAGGAAGCTGAAGCCGCCAAGGCTCTGCTGGCGCAGGGCGCCGACATTCTCGCCCAGCACACGGATTCGGCCGCTCCCATGCAGGAAGCCGAAAAGGCCGGCAAATTCGCCTTCGGCCAGGCCTCCGACATGATCAAGTTCGGCCCGAAGGCCCAGCTCACCGCCACGACCAACAATTGGGCTGGCTATTACATCGAGCGCACCCAGCTCGCGCTGGATGGCAAGTGGAAGACCGGCGACGTCTGGGGCGGCATCGGCGCCAAAATGATCGTCATGGCTCCCTTCACCAACATGCCTGCAGACGTGAAGGCGCTGGCAGAGAAAACCGTTGCCGATATCGGCTCCGGCGCGCTCCATCCCTTCGCCTGCCCGGTTGTCGACCAGAGCGGCAAGACGGTCGAGTGCAAGGGCGGCAAGTCGCTCGCCGACGAGCAGATCCTCGGCATGAACTGGTATGTCCAGGGCATTGACGACAAGCTCCCGCGCTAAGGGCTTGCCCATCCGCAAAGATCAGGGCCCTCCTCACGGGGGGCCCTTTTTTCGTGCAATACAGACGAGAAGCGACCTGCGAGGTTGTCATCCAGCCCGCAGCTTTGTAGGTTCAACGCGGACAAAAAGATCCGCCACAATGGGAGGACAAGAATGACAATCGCGGTCAAACCGCTCGATGGACCCCTCGGAGCCGAAATTTCCGGTCTGGACGTTCGCAAGATCACAGAGGCCGATTCCAAGGCCCTGCTCGAGGCGTTCAACCAATATCACGTGCTTGTCGTCCATGGCCCCACGATCAATGACGACGAACTGGTCGAATTCGGCAAATGTTTCGGCCTGATCGAAAAGGCCCGCAAGAAATCGCCGCTCTCGCACCGCGACGATATCATGGTCATTTCCAACATTCGACAGGATGGCGAACTTGTCGGCTCGCTGCCGGACGGCGAAATGTCCTATCATTTCGATCGCATCCATCAGGCCCAGCCCTGCAAGGGCGCGGCGCTCCATGGTCTCGAAATCCCCGCTGAGGGTGGCGACACATGTTTCGCCAATATGGTGCGCGCCTATGAGACGCTGCCTGAGGCGACCAAGAAGCGGATCGAGGGCCTCAAGGCGCTCAACACTTTCACCTATGGCGCCACCAAGCGCGACAGCAAGACCGATGAGCTGGGGCCTCACGCCATCCATCCCATCGTGCGCCGCATCCCGGAAACGGGCAAAAAGGCGCTCTATGTCTGCCGCCTGATGACCGACAGCATTGTGGGAATGGCTGAACAGGAAAGCCAGGAGCTCCTCACCGAGCTGTGCGACCACATTGAAAACACCGGCCTGATCTATCAGCACAAATGGAAGGTTGGCGACATTGTCGTATGGGACAATCGCTGCACCAGCCATGCGCGCACCGATTTTTCGGACAAGGAGCGCCGCCTGATGAAGCGTGTGACGATCGGAGACACGATCCCGCCGCTTCAATAGGCCCGACAATTTTTTGTGATGGCGGCATGCGTCACTGACGTGTGCCGCCGCTTTCTTTTTGACTGACTGTATCTGTAGTCTGACCGTTCTCACGATCCGCTGCCAGAAGAAGGCGGCGGGAGAACAATTGCCATCGGGAGGGTTGAATGGCGCGCCTTAACATTAACGGCAAGGTTCACGACATCGATGTCGAACCGGATACTCCGCTGCTCTGGGCGATCCGCGAACAGGTCGGCCTGACAGGCACGAAATATGGCTGCGGCGTTGCCGCCTGCGGCGCCTGCACGGTCCATGTCGATGGCGTGCCGACGCGCTCCTGCTCCATGCCGATCAGCGCCTTTACCGATCAGCAGAAGATCGTCACGATCGAAGGCCTGTCGCCCAATGTCAGCCATCCGATCCAGAAAGCCTGGCTCGAGCTTGACGTTCCGCAATGCGGTTATTGCCAATCCGGCCAGATCATGGCTGCGGCGGCACTCATTGCGTCCAAGCCCAATCCGACCGATGCGGATATCAATGCGGAAATGACCAATATCTGCCGCTGCGGTACCTACAACCGTATTCGCGCCGCCATCAAACTCGCTGCTTCGAACACGAAGCGCGGCTAATTTTCGGGAGGATGACATGACGATTGCGCAGAATCTTTCGCGTCGCGGCTTCCTTGCCGGAACCGCCGCCGCCACCGGAGGCCTGACACTGGGCTTTCATATTCCCTTCGCTGCCGCTCAGGGCGCGCAGACGCCCGAGATCAACGCCTGGGTCGTGATCCAGCCCGACGATAAAGTCGTGGTTCGCGTCGCCCGCGTTGAAATGGGTCAGGGCACGCTCACCGGTCTCGCCCAGCTCGTTGCAGAAGAGCTCGATGCCGACTGGTCGAAAGTGACGACAGAATATCCCACGCCCGGCCAGAATGTCGCGCGCAAGCGCATCTGGGGCGATTTCCAGACAGCCGGTTCGCGCGGTATTCGCGGCTCGGAAGATTACGTCCGCAAGGGCGGCGCTGCAGCCCGCATCATGCTGATGCAGGCGGCTGCGAATGAATGGAAAGTGCCGGTCACCGAGCTGAAGACCGCCAAGGGCGTGATTACGCATGACGCCTCGAAGCGCTCGACCACTTACGGCAAGGTGGCGCTCGCTGCCGCCAAAATCGAACCGCCGAAGGATGTGACGCTCAAGAATCCGAAGGACTGGACGATTGCCGGCAAGTCGCTGCCGCGTCTCGACACGAAAGAGAAGCTCGACGGTTCGCAGATCTATTCCATCGACTTCAAAATGCCGAACATGCTGAATGCGGCGATCCTTGAGACGCCGGTTCCCGGCGGCAAGATCAAGAGCATCGATTCTGCAGCAGCCGAAAAAATGCGCGGCGTGAGGAAGGTGATGATCGTCGATGGCAATGCCGTCGCGGTTGTTGCCGACACTTGGTATCGCGCCAAGACTGCGCTGGAAGCGGTGAAAATCACCTGGGAAGACAATCCGAATACGAAAGTCTCCAGCGCAACCATCGACGCCATGCTGAAGGAAGGCCTCGAAGCCAAAGAGGCTTTCGTCGGCAATCGTCAGGGCAATGTCGATGAGGCGCTCGGCAAGGCTGCCAAGAAAATCGAGGCAGTCTATGCCTATCCCTATCAGCACCATGTCACCATGGAGCCGATGAATGCGACGGCCGTCTGGACGGCTGACAAATGCATGGTCTGGACCGCAACGCAAAATGCCGAAGCCGCACTGGCGACGACCGTTTCCGCATCCGGCCTGACCATCGACAAATGCGACGTCATCCGTCTCAACCTCGGCGGCGGTTTCGGCCGTCGCTCGTCGAGCCATGATTTCGTCCATCAGGCGGTGACCATCGCCAAGGAAATGCCCGGCACGCCGATCAAGCTCATCTGGTCGCGCGAACAGGACATGCTGCACGGCACCTATCATCCCGTCACGCAGTGCAAGCTCGTCGGCGGCCTCGATGAAAAGGGCAATCTGACAGCTTTGCGCATGCGCATTTCCGGTCAGTCGATTCTGGCGGCCTTGCGCCCGACCGCGCTGGTTGAGGGCCGCGATCCGGCCACCTTCCAGGGCCTCAATGCACAAGGTCCGGAAGCGCAGATCGGCTATGACATTCCGAACCTGCTGGTTGACCATGCCATGCGCAACCCGCCCTTCCGGCCGGGCTTCTGGCGTGGCGTGAACAACAACCAGAATGCGATCTATCTGGAATGTTTCGTCGATGAACTGGCCCATGCTGCGGGTCAGGATCCGCTGGCCTTCCGCCAGAAGATGATGGCGAAATATCCCAAGCATCTGGCTGTGCTGAATGCCGTCGCTGAAAAGGCGGGCTGGGGCAAGCCGCTGCCGCAAGGCGTCTATCGCGGCGTAGCCCAGCACATGGGTTATGGCTCCTATGTGGCCGCGGTTGCCGAAGTGTCGGTCAGCGCCAAGGGCGAATTGAAGATCCATCGCATCGTTGCCACGACTGATTGCGGCCATGTCGTCAATCCGCAGCAGGTCGCAGCCCAGATCGAAGGCTCCTTCGCCTATGGCCTGACATCGCTGCTGTTCAGCGAAATGACCGCCAAAGACGGCCAGATGGAACAGGAGAATCTCGACACTTACGAGATCCTCAAGATGGAGCACATGCCGCCGGTCGAATCCTATCCGGTTCCCTCGGGCGACTTCTGGGGTGGCGTTGGCGAGCCGACGATCTTCGTCGCCGCACCCGCTGTGCTGAATGCGATCTTTGCCGCGACCGGCAAGCGCATCCGTCAGGTGCCGATCAAGAATGTCGATCTGCGCAAGGCGTAAGCCATGATGAACCGCGAGACATTGGTCCTCGCGACACGAAAAGGAGGAGCGCTCATCGCGCTCCTCCTCTTGTCTGGGGGTGCGCTGGCGCAAAGCGCCAACAATCCGTCCCCGAACACCATGCGCCATGTGAGCGCTGCGCCAGCCGGCGCATCTGCCTGCCTTGGCTGCCATGGCGCCGGGCAAACAGAAATGCCTTCGCTTGAAAAACTCTCTGCCGCTGACATTGAAACGGCGATGGAGCAATATCGCAGCGGCTCGCGCGAAGCGACATTGATGAACCGCATCGCCAAAGGTTTCACGCCCGAAGAAAGCCGCGCCATTGCACTCTGGCTTTCGGATAAAGAGGCCGTGAAGCGATGACGTGCAAAGCCGGTCCCACACGCCGCATCATCCTTGCAGGCGCCGCAGCCAGTGCGGCAGCGACTTTGGCGCGCCCTGCCCTTGCACAAACGCCTGCACATGTTGTGGTGATCGGCGGCGGTTTTGCAGGCGCGACCTGCGCGCGCTTTTTGCAGCGCGACGGCATGTCCGTCACGCTGGTCGAGCCCAATGCCAATTACATTTCCTGCGCCTATAGCAATGCCGTGCTCGGCGGACTGCGCGTCATGTCGCAACAGACATTCAGCTATGGCGCAATCGAAAAACAGGGTGTGCGCCTTGTGCGGCAAGCAGCCGCCGGCAT
>CANHAW010000123.1 GCA_947458675.1 Beijerinckiaceae bacterium | reverse complement strand
GTCGCCAGTCCGCCGCAATCGCGCGGTGTCGTCGGTCCGCCTGATATGGCGCCGGATGTTCTGAAATTCTACGAAGATCTGGTGCGCCGCGCCGGTGCTTCGCCGGGATGGCAGAAATTCGTCAATGATGGCCTGTTTGAAGGCAAGGTGCTCGGCTCGAAGGAAACAATTGAATTCCTCGGCAATACAGAAGCCAATGTGCGCGAGATCCTGAAGGAAGCCGGCGTGAAGCTGGTGCGCTAAAGCGCGCGCAAGAGGTTTGAAAAAAACCAAGGCCCGGTCCGCAAGGACCGGGCCTTTTTCATGTCACTTGATGCTCTTCTCGATCCAGCCTTTCAGATAGGCTGCGACTTCGAGATTGTTCTTCTCGAGCATCATCATATGGCCGTTGCCCTTGATGCCGATATTTTCAAGCCGCACGAATTCATTCTTCACGCCGGCCTGTGTGAGGAATTTCGATGCGCAATGATCGTAAGGCGCATGATAGGACGCCTCGCTGACAACGATCAGGATCGGAATGCCCGCAAGTTTCGGCAATTTGCGCGCGGGCTCCGGCTGCAGCCAGCAGCGCACAAGGCCTGCGCCATCAGCCTTGGCCTCACGCTGGGGCTGCAAAGTCTCGCCCTGCGCCAGCGGCGGATCGAAAGTGAGGCTCGTGCGCGTAATGCCATTGGGCCGCGAGAGGCGCCCATCCTTGAACCAGTCCGGCGCACCGATCACTTCATTGTCGTAGAAGGCCGGCCCATTGGGCTCGACTGCGACAATGCCTTTGACAAGATCGGGCCGATCATTGGCTATCGTCCAGCCAATCGTGCCCGATTGCGAATGGGTGAGCAGAACCGACGGGCCGATCTTTTCCAGAAGCGCCACGCCGGCGGCGCGATTGAGCAATTCAATCATCGATACATCGGCAATGTCCTCGACTTGCGAGGCGAAGAATTGATCGAAGACCGGATCGCCGGAAACACCCGCGCCGGGCCATTGCGTATGCAGTGCTGCCTGCGGATAGAGGTTTGAACTTTTGGGTGCGGTGAAACGCTCCGACATGGCCTTGGTATTGGGCCGCCGCGTCGCGCCATAAACTTCAGTGAAATAGCCGGAGCGACCGCGCGCCGCCTGATCGACGACATAGACCGCATAGCCCTGGCGCAGGAAATAAGTTGCCCAGCCCTCGCGCCCATCTGGCGTCATCAGAAAGTTTGTTCCGGTCTGTCCGCCGCCATGCACCATCACGACAGGATGAGGAAATTTGCGCTCGGCCGGGATTTGATATTGGACGAACATCTGGCCCGTGCGGATCTGGCCATCTTTCGTGTCGCGATAGCTGCCGCCGGCGAAAAAATATCCCTGATCGGCAATGGAGATCGGGCTTTTTGCCCCCTGCGCCTGCGCGCCACTTGCGCCCAGTCCCACAGCCAATGCCATTGCAGTCGCGATTTTGCTTTTCATGCCATCCCCCCAGTTTTGTTGTTGGGAGAAGGCTCGCCGCAAGAGGCACGCTTGTCAACTTGTCCCGCCCAAAGCGAGAGCGGGAGCGGGCGACGCTCTGCGCCGCCCGCAAACTGTTTTATTTCGCAGCTGCCGATTCTTTCACAATCGGCGTCCATTTGGCGATTTCGGAGGCGACAAAGGCTTTCAGCCCATCCGGCGTGCGGTTTTCAGCGCGCGGCAGAACGGCGCCGATTGTTTCCAACCGCGCGCGTGTCGCTGGATCATCAAGCGCCTGACGCGCCGTTGCCGACAATCTTTCAACAATCTCGCGCGGCGTGCCCTTGGGCGCGAAGAGCGCATTCCAGCCCGATGCCTGGAAGCCGGGAAGTCCCGCTTCCGTTGTCGTCGGCACATTCGGCAAAGCGGGCGAGCGCTCAAGCTGCGCAATGGCGAGTGCGCGAATATTGCCCGATGTCACCTGCGGCACAAGATGGGGAATCTGATCGCAGAGAAAATCATACTGACCCGAGACGAGATCGTTCAATGCCGGGCCTGAGCCCGTATAGGCGATCATCGGTGCACGTGCACCGACAAGCGCGGTGAAGAACAGGCAGGACACATGCGATGTTGCGCCAACGCCGCCATGGCCATTGTTGAATTTCTGCGGATCGGCTTTGAGCATGGTCATGAATTCGCCCAACGTCTGCGCCGGGAAATTCTTCTTCACGAGAACCGCAATCGGCGTGTCGGAGAGCTGGCTGATATGCTCGAAATCATCGACCGGATTATAGGCAAGGCGCGGATAGAGACCGACACTTGCCGCATGTGTGCCCATCTGGCCGACGAGCAAAGTATAACCATTGGGCTCAGCGCGCGCTGCACGTGCAGATCCCGTTGTACCGCCTGCGCCGCCGACATTTTCAATGACCATTTGCTGGCCGAGAATCCTGCCCATCTGTTCGGTGACGATGCGGCCGACAACATCCGTATTGCCGCCGGGCGCATAAGGCACGATCACATTGATGGCCCGCACGGGGTAATTTTGCGCGAAAGCCTGTGGAGACATGACCAAAGCGCAAAGAAGAGCGCCTTTAAAAAGAAGCTTCATGCTTTTCATCTCGTTCTCCTCCGTAAATATGCGCCGGTCATTGCAAGCAGCAAAGCGACGAAGCAATCCAGGGGCCTGACGTATCACGTCTGGATTGCTTCGCTGTGCTCACAATGACGGCATTTTTTAAGGCAGATAGACGCCGCCATTCACATGAATGGTTTGCCCGGTAATGTAGCGCCCGTTCGGCCCGGCGAGATGGCGCACCATGGATGCGACTTCCTCGGGTCGACCGCGCCGGCCCATCAATGTCGTATGTTTCTTGTGATGATCGGGCTCGATGGGCGAAGAGCCGCCGCGAATTGTTTCGATCAAACCCGGCGAAACGAGATTGACGGTCACAACCGGCGCAAGATCCTGTGCCAAAGCCTTGGTGAGCCCGTCGAGCCCTGCCTTTGCAGCCACAACATGGGGACGATTCTTTGCGCCCGTATAGGCGGTGAGCCCGCCAATATTGATGACTGCGCCTGCATCGCTCGCCTGCAACAAAGGCAAAGCCGCTTGCGTGGCGAGAAATGCTGCATCGAGATTGACGGCCAGCACTTTGCGCCATTCCTCAATCGTAATGTCGGCAATTTTCGTCTCGCCGCGCAAAGCCGCATTGTTGACGAGAATGTCGAGACGGCCAAAAGCCTTTTGCACCGCCTCGATCATGCCGCGCACCGCCGCCGGATCGGTGAGATCGGCGGTCACAATCTCGGCCCGCACGCCTTTTTCGCGCGCGAGCTTTGCTGTTTCTTCGAGCCCCTCGCGATCGGCGCGGGCGGCGAGCATCACATTTGCGCCGCCTTCCGCCAGATCGAGCGCGATGGCGCGCCCGATATTGCGCGCACCACCGGTGACAAGAGCAACGCGGCCCTCAAGCTCACGCATGCGCGCCGCCTCCGATCGAATCATAGATCATCGCATCGGCGAGATCGGTCGCCTTGCCGAGCTTTTCCAGCCCGCGCACCATGTCGAGGAGGCGCGCCTGCGCGGCATCATCAATGGCGCCTTCCGCGCACATGCGGAACTTGCCTTCGAGATCGGCATCGCTGATCGGGTTGAGCGGGCCGCCGCGATAGCGCTCGTCCGCCCATTCCACCAGCTTGCGACCATCCTTCGTGTCAACTTCAATGCGCGAACGGATGAGATCATAGCCCTGCGCATCAATCTCGGCATCGAGATGCACGGAGGTCGCGCGCTGCAAGGCCTGCATCTGCGGGCCGGCGACGAAATCATCCATGAATTCGTGATGGCTGGCGCGGCGCTTCAGCGCGATCATGCACAAAAGTGCGGGCATGGAGAATTTCGCCTGCAGATGGTTGACTGCCACCGGATAGCGTATCGGCTCGATAATGTTCTTGCCCGCATAGAAGCGGATCGTGACGATTTCTTCGGGCTTGAGATCATGCTTGAGCACGAGGTTCATCATCGCATCCATCGACTGATGCGTGAGAATGCCTGACGGATAGGGCTTGATCGACACGCCCGGATCGACAATCGTCAGCGTCTTGCCAAAGCCCTGCGCGAATTTTTCTTCCGTTGCGCCTTCGCCCATGACGGAGAAGAAACCCCATGGCCCATCAAGCGCCGTCGGATCGGCGGTGAAGCCGCGTGCTGCGAGCAATGCAGCAGTGACGCCGTTTTCTGCGGCGCGGCCGACATGCAGCGGTTTGGTCATCGTGCCGAAATTGCAGCGAATGCCAGCAGCGAGCGAAGCGGCAATGCCGAGCGCATGCGCCAGCGTCTCGCCCTTGAGGCCGAGAAGTTTGGCAGCCGTTGCAGCAGCGCCAAATGTGCCGACCGTGCCGGACGAATGATGACCACGGCGATAATGCACCGGCTTCATCCATTCGGAAATCTTGCACTCGACATCAAAGCCCGTCTGGAAGGCCGTCATGAAAGCCTTGCCATCGACGGTCTTGCCTTGGGCAGCGAGCTTCTGCGACATGACAATGGCCGATGTCAGCGGCGGGCAGGAGGGATGCGTGAGCAGACCATAGACATGGGCTGGATCATGCGAGACCTGCGTATCGTCCCAATCATGCGCGTGGCCTGCGGTGGCGAGCACGCGCGCGGCCAAAGCAGCCGGCACTTTCTTCTTGCCGGCGGCAATGACGAAAGCATCTTCGCGCCCGCCTGTTTCGACTGCGTCAACGGCCAGCATTTGCACGGAATGTTCGAGACCGCCGGCGAGATAGAGGCCGAGCGTGTCGATCATGCAGCGCTTGCCAATGCGCAGAGCCTCGGCGGGCAGCGCGTCATAGCTGACGTTTTCGATGAAGCTGATCGCTTCGGCGGTCACTTGGTGTTTCGTGCTCATGGGGCAACCTTTTTTGTTTTGGCTTGCGAAGAGGGGTTTGAGTCTTGCGTGGTGACGAGACGCGCGCGGGCGGCCATCACGTGATCGAAATGTGTTTTATGCGCGCGCGCCCCATCGCCCGATGCAATGGCATCGACCATATCGCGATGTTCATCGTTGGAAATGGAGAGGCCGCCGCCCTGCATGAGCGAACGTGCGCGGAAGAGATGCAGCATTTTCACCAGATCGCGGTAATGGCGCGCCAGAACCGGATTGCCGCAACGATCGACGATAAATTCATGCAGTTTCAGATTGAGCGGATAATAGGCCTCGAAATCCTTGGCTTGCGCGGCGCTCTCCAGCGCAGCCAGCAGCTCTTTGAGTTCCGCCACTTGCTCAGGCGTGAGGCGTTCGGCGCAGAGTTTTCCTGCCAGCCCGAACAATGCCGCGCGCACAGCATAAATATCGCAGGCCTGTTCAACTGAAAGCGTGCGCACGAAGACGCCGCGATTGGGCTTGAGTTCGACAAGCCCGCCTGCCTCCAGCGAGCGCAAAGCTTCGCGGATCGGCCCGCGGCTTGTGCCAAAGCGCAGCGCCAGCTGGTTCTCGTTGATCCTGTCACCCGGCGCGATTTCGCCGGCCATGATCATGCGCTCGACCTCCGCCTCGATGAGGACGGCGAGCGAGCGCGTTTTCAACAGCGCGACATTTTCGAGCACGGTCGACATGGGTGGCCTCAGATGCGCAGATCGCGCAAGGCTTTCGGATCGGCTTGCGCAAAAAGGCCACCGACAATGGCGCGCGCCTTTTGTGCATCGGCATTCGTCCAGCCGCCATAAATGGCATTGTCGACGAATTTGCTCTCAACCTCTGCAAGGCTCATCGGCGCAGCCTTGCCGCCGCGCATATAGGCTTGCTTCACTTCGCGCGTTTCGCCGCTTTTCAGCGTGGCGCGCAAATGGCCGATGAATTGATCTGGATAGGGATCGTCGGGATTGATCTTGTAGGAGACTTTTGCTGCCAAAGCGCGGGCGCGCGCATCGGCAATACTCTCTTCCGAAAATTGCCCGAGCCCCGCCTTGCCTTCGAGAAAGCCGATGGCCATGCAGAAGGGCGTCGAAAATTTCGCCGCATAGGGCGTTTTTGGATTATGCTTGACGTTGAGCGGCTCCCACAGGCGATGCACCGTGCCCTCGCCGACATCGCATTCGATCTTGACGATATCATCAGCCGTGACGCCCTGTTTGGCGAGCGCAATGGCGCAATCGATAAAGGGTTGCGTCATGGTTCCGCAGGCATAGGGTTTGAAGACAATATCGTCGATCACCCAACGCTGGCCGAGATCTTTCAGCAGCAGATCGAAAGCCGGTTTGCGCGAGGGCGCGAAAGCATGGAAGAAACCATGCGTGCCTTCAAACACCGTGCGCGGTCCCAAAAATCCGCCGCGCGCCATCAATGCTGCGCGCAGGCCAGATTGCGCCGCCCAGCCCGCATGCATGCGCTTGGTCCAGGTGCCTTCTGCCAGATATTCAATAATGCCGGAGGCCATCGAGCCGGCAATGCCGAGCGCATCCACCGTCTGCTTCTTGTTGAGACCGAGCGCAACAGAGACAGCAGCAGCAGCAGCCATCGTGCCGATGACGGCTGTGGGGTGGAAGCCTGCTTTATGGATCGCCTTGGGTGTGACGAGGCTCAGGCGGCAGAGCAGCTCTGCGCCATAGGCTGTGGCAAGCAGCAGGCGCTCGCCCGAGAGATTTTCCAATTCGCAAATCGCCATGGCGGCGGGCACGACAACGGCGCC
>CANHAW010000122.1 GCA_947458675.1 Beijerinckiaceae bacterium | reverse complement strand
GGCCTTGTGCTGATTTCGCCAGTGCTAGATTTTTCGCGCTTCAATGCACGCAATAGCCTGCTCGATCATGTGGCGCGCCTGCCCTCCTATGCCGCCTCCGCGCGACAGAAGGATGGGCGCACAATCACGCGCGAAAATCTCGCCGATGTCGAAACCTATGCGGCGGGTGAATTTCTGGCCGATCTCATGCGAGGCGTGAAAGACGAGGCCGCAATCGGGCGCCTGACCGGGCGCGTCTCCGAATTGACCGGGCTCGATCCCAAACTCGTGCGCAATCTTGCAGCACGCATTCCCTCGCAGATTTTCCTGCGCGAATTGCATCGCAATGAAAAGCGTATCGGCAGCCAATATGATGCACTCGTCACCGGCGCCGATCCCGCGCCCTTCTGGTCGCGCTCGGACGCTGATGACCAGATGCGCCTCGGCCTGCATGCGCCGATCATCTCGGCCATGGTCTCGCTCTATCAGGACAGGCTGAACTGGAAAGTTGAGGGCGCGCGCTATGCTTTCTTGAGCGATCAGGCCTCACGCCAATGGGATTGGGGACGCGGCGGCGCGGAATCGGTGAGCGCCTTGCGCCAGTCACTCGGTCTCGATCCCAATATGCGCGTGCTCGTCGTGCACGGTCTCACGGATATTGTGACGCCCTATTTCGAAACGAAAATGGTGCTCGACCAAATCCCCGATATTGGCGCGCCGGGACGGCTGCAATTCAAAGTCTATGCAGGCGGCCACATGTTCTATTCGCAGGACGCCTCACGCCGCCAGTTCCGCGACGATGCGCGGGGGATTTACAAATAATCCGGTCATTGCGAGCAAAGCGAATCCATTACGCCTGCCAATGACAATGCGCCTTTAGCCCTTCCCCGGCACTTTCGCCTGATCGAACGTCGCCATGTCGCGATGGCAGGCGAGGGCTGCTTTCATCAGACCCACGGCCAGCGCGGCGCCTGTGCCCTCGCCAAGTCGCATGCCAAGATCAAGCAAGGGTTTTTTGCCCAAACGGCGCAGCACATCGGCATGCGCACCTTCGGCCGAAACATGGCCTGCAATGCAATGATCCAGCGCACGATCGTCGATGGCATGCAGAATGGCAGCTGCTGCGGTCACGACATAGCCATCGAGCACGACAGGAATGCGCTCCATGCGCGCCGCCATAATCGCGCCTGCAATGGCTGCAATCTCGCGCCCGCCAAGCCGACGCAAAACCTCGAGCGGATCGGACAAATGTCCCCCATTGAGTGCCACGGCGCGTTTCACCGCATCGACCTTGCGGATGAGCGTTGCATCATCGACGCCCGTGCCGCGCCCCACCCAATCTTCCGCACGCCCGCCATAGAGCGCGTGATAAATAGCTGCCGCAATGGTCGTATTGCCGATGCCCATTTCACCCAGACAAAGCAGATCGGTTCCGCCTGCAATCGCTTCCATGCCAAAGGCGAAAGTTGCAGCGCAGGCCGCCTCATCAAAAGCCGGCTCCTGCGTAATGTCATGTGTGGGATAATCGAGCGCGAGCTCGAAGACTTTGAGCCCAATGTCATAGGTCGCGCAGATCTGGTTGATGGCTGCGCCGCCGGCGGCAAAATTTTCCAGCATGGCGCGGGTCACTTCCGGCGGATAGGCGCTGACGCCTTGCGCCACAACGCCATGATTGGCGGCAAAGACAGCCACCATAGGGCGCAAAATGGTGGGCTTGGATTTGCCCTGCCAGGCGGCCAGAAATTCAACGCATTGCTCCAGCCGTCCCAGCGCCCCGGCGGGCTTGGTCAATTGCGCCTCGCGCGCCTGCACCTCTTCGGCCATGGGCGTGGCCGCTTCGGGCATTTGGGGAAACAAATTGCGGATATCGTCGAAAGGCAGACCGGTGGCGGACATGAATGACCCATCAAAGTGATTGGCCGCTGTTTAAGCGCTCGGGCGCGGGAACTCAAATGAGCGGCCATTTCATCCCCCGCCCCGACTCAGGCAAGGTCGCGCCATGACAAATCTGTCCCTGCCCCTGCGGCTCGCCGCCGATCTTCTCGCCTGCCTGCGCTTTTATTCGCGCCTGCCGGTCCCCGTCTTTGCTTTCGAGACGGCGCCCTATGCCATGCTCGATTTCGCCCGCTCCGTCCGGCTTCTGCCTCTGGCGGGGGCTATTATCGGATCGGTCGGGGCGGGCGTGCTCATGGGCAGTGCTGCGGCCGGCCTGCCGCCGCTCGCCTGCGCCGCCTTTGCTCTGGCCGCCCTCCTGCTCACCACCGGGGCCTTCCATGAGGATGGCTTGGCCGACAGCGCCGATGGGCTGGGCGGCGGGGTCACGCGCGAGCGCAAGCTCGAGATCATGAAAGACAGCCGGATCGGCACTTTTGGCGGGGCAGCGCTTGTCTCCTCCCTGCTCCTGCGCACGATCCTGATTGCCGAACTTCTCACGCTTTTCGGCGCGGAACGGGCAGCCCTGCTGATCATTGCAGCCAATGCCGCCTCCCGCGTTGCGGCTCTGACGCCCCATTATCTGCTGCCCCCCGCCCGAACCGATGGGGCAGCCTGGGCGGCGGCGCGCCCCCTGCCAGCAACCCTTGCCATAGCCGGGATATTGGCCAGCGCCATTGTTCTGGCACCTAGCCTTGCCGGCGTGTCGCTCATCGCCCTTTTCGCCGGTTTGGCCGCCATGCTGGCGGGGGCCGGCATCATGACCGAGATTGCGCGTCGCCAGATCGGCGGCCAGACCGGGGACATCGCCGGGGCGTCACAACAAATTGCGGAAATCTTCTTTTTTGCAATTCTCGCCAGCCGCCTGGCGCATTAGACAGGCAGCATGAAACAGATCGCCAGCCCCTGCGTGAATATTTGCACCCTCGATGTCGCGGGCACGATCTGCCTCGGCTGCGGCCGCAGCCGTGAGGAAATCGGAACCTGGATGATCATGAGCGAGCAAGAACGCGCCGCCATCATCCAGCGCCTCGCAGAAAGAAAAAGCGAGTCGCGGGCCTAAAAGCCCAAAATGCTCGCCAGAAAGCGCAGCGACACCAGAAGCAGGAAAATGCCGAAGGCGAGTTCGAGCTTGCGCTTGGTGAGCGCATGGGCGAGCCGCACGCCCAAAGGTGCGGTAAGAACGCTCACCGGCGCAAAGGCGATAATGCCAATCAAAGAGACGAAACCCAGCGACAGCGGCGGCAAATGCGGCTTGTCCAGACCGGCAAGCGCATAACCGATCGCGCCGGGGATCGAAATCAGAATGCCGACGCCCGACGATGTCGCCACCGCCTGATGGATCGTGCGATTGTAAAAGCTCATATACATGGTCGCGAGCTGTCCGCCGCCAATTCCCATCAGCGCCGAGAGCACGCCATTGACGAAGCCGAAGGCGCGCAACCGCGCGCCCCATGGCACATCATCGGCAAGTTTCCATTTCAGATTGCCGATCAGTCGCGCAGCGCTCGTTCCTGCAATAACGACAAAGACGATCTTGAAAACTTCCGGCGGCGCAAAACGCGCCAAAGCGCTGCCGATCAAAACGCCGATGAGTGTCGGCAGAGCCCAGGCACGCAAAATATTCATATCGGCAGCCCCGCGCGCGTGGTGGGCGCGAAATGACTGGATCGATGTGGGAATGATAATCGCCAGTGATGTGCCCACGCACAGCGGCATGCGCGTTTCTTCCGGCACGCCGAGAAAGCGGAACAATTCATAAAGAACCGGCACGATCAGCGCCCCGCCGCCAACGCCGAAGACGCCGGCCAGAATGCCAGTCAGAGCACCGGCCGCAGCCAGTGCGGCGGCAAGGAAGGCGAGTTCGGTCAGGGAAGCGTCCATGGGGAATCCAGCGGCTCAAGGCCCCGCTTCATGGGCCATAAGCGCCGATCCCGCAACCCCGGTCTCAATGGATGGGGCTGGCTGCGACAATCTCCGTCCCGAGGGGGGCGACCATCATGTCGATTTCGGCCCGCGCGCTGCAAATGGCGGCGCAGGCGGCCAAAGCTTCTGCGCAGGCGGCCAGATCGTCCCGAGGGGCGCAGGCCAAAGCCGTCCGTTCGCAAACCTCGACGCAGACCCGTATCGCCATATCGCGCAGATCGGGCAGCCGCTCCAGACAATCGGCGCTCAAATTGCAGACACGGGCCGCCTCGCCGAGCGTGGCCTCAAGGCCTGCATCTCCCTCGCCACCGTGCAGAAAGACCAGAGCTTCGCCGCAGGCGCGGGCGGCATCGCGACAGGATTCGATTTTCGACCCCGTCATGGCATCGATTGTCATTCATGGCTCCAGCAAGACGCGAGGGCACACACCCTCCGCCCCTTACAACGCCGCAGCCGTCTCAGGGTTGCGCACATGGGCAAGAGCTTCGCGAATAACCTCAATGCCGGCCCCGCGCATGGGCGCCTTTGTCGCCAATGTTCGACGGAAAGCGCGCGCACCATATTTGCCGGAAAAAAGGCCAAGCATATGCCGCGTCATGTCATGCAGGCGGATGCCCTCCGACAGCCGCGCTTCGACATAGGGAATAAAGGCCTCAACGGCCGCAAAGGAATCTGCAACGGGCGCGGGCGCGCCAAACAGCAAAGGATCGACACCGAGCAGAAGATCGGGGTTCTGATAGGCCGCACGGCCAAACATCAATCCATCAAGCTCATCGAGATGTGGCTGCGCCGCTTCAATATTCTGCAAGCCGCCATTGAGCGCGATCGGCAAATCCGGAAAATCGTTCTTGAGACGATGCACGATCTCGTAATCGAGCGGTGGAATGTCGCGATTTTCCTTCGGGCTCAATCCCTGCAGCCAGGCCTTGCGGGCATGGACGATGAGCGCATCGACGCCGGCCTCGACAACACAAGTCGTCAAGGCCCAGAGCGCCTCATCAGGCTGCTGATCGTCAACGCCAATGCGGCATTTGACTGTGACGGGAATACGCACTGCCGCCTTCATTGCTGCAACGCAATCGCCGACAAGCTTTGGCTCGCGCATCAGACATGCACCGAAAGCGCCATTCTGCACACGGTCGGACGGACAGCCGCAATTGAGATTGATCTCGTCGTAACCGAAATCTTCGCAAATGCGTGCGCTCATGGCCAGAGCCGCAGGATCGGAACCGCCGAGCTGCACGGCAACAGGATGCTCCACATCGCTGAAGCCCAGCAAGCGCTGACGGTCGCCATGAATGATCGCCCCGGTCGTGACCATTTCCGTATAGAGCAGAGCATGGCGCGACAAAGTGCGATGAAGGACACGGCAATGCCGATCCGTCCAATCCATCATCGGGGCGACAGAAAAGCGCCAGCGCGCCGCGCCCCCGTCTTTCGCAATTTCACCCACCTGGAGCCACACCTTTGCCGGTCATCCGGGCGCACCGACCGCCCGCGGCTCCGTTTTGCCCAGAAGATGACCGAAGCGCAAGCGCAGGCTTTCACACCTCATACATGCGCAACAGCCGCTCAATCTCGGGGATCGCATGTTTGGTGAGATCCTTGTTGATCTCGGCGCGAATATGTTTGCGGGCTTCTGGCGATAATTTATCGCGCAATTCGCCCAGCGTTTTGGGCGGCGCGATCAGGATGAGTTTTTTGAAAAGCCCCTCCTGTGCAGCGCGATTGATCTGCGCGGCAATGTCATGGGCAAAGCGCATTTCATCCAGCTCATGCCAATCGGTCTGCTCGTAAGAGCTGCGGGCATGCGACATGCTGGCAAAAGTGCGCCCCGGCCGGTCGGTGCCCTGCTCGTGATCGGCCGCGCTGGTCTGGACCCGCACCGAGAGCGTCCGCAGATTGAGCAGATCGGGATCGCCCTCATTGGTCAGAAACAGAGCTTTCTTTCCGTCGCCGACAAGAACCCAGTCGCCGTGAGCAACATGCAGCAAGGGCATGAACAAGACCTCCGCCTGTCTTCGGGGAACGCAGGCCGCTCAAGCCGGTTCCGCTCCCGCAAGCAAAGACAAGCTCCGCTCAAGCTGGCGGTATCAAGGTGACTGCGTTCCTTCCGAGGACGACCTCCGAAACTTGGCCGTTGCTTGCAGCGGTCTTTTTCGTCCAGGCGTGCAGCGCATCAATGATCGTGATCATCCTCATCGGGCTCGGGGCCCATGGCATGGCGCATGTAATGGGGGAGATCCTGCTTGATGCCGGCAAGTTCGGCCGATGCATGGGCCTGACCCAAGCCAACCTGAACCTGCGCATCCGCGAGAACCTGATTGACGGTCTCCTTGGTGAGAAGACCGCGCAGCATGAGGGTCGTCAGCACAGTCTTGATCGTGCTGCTTAACGCCTCCACACGCTGCTCGAGCGCTGCAATACGCATTGCCGGATCATCGGCCTGTCCCATTCCATCCTCCTTCGCCGATCCGATTTCGGAATTCTTCGACGCTTCCAAAGACCCCGCCCGTGCGTTTGTCACAGGTCAAGGCCCAAATACCGGACCTGACATAGAACGACACGATCGCGGTGTCACGCACACAAGCCAGGAGATACACACATGGCCCTCAAGGACATCCTTCTCCTCCTTCCCACCGGCGGCGAAGCGCAGGCGGCAGACGCCTATGCCATGGCCATGGCCGAGCGCTTCGGCGCACATCTGACCGCCGCCAGCGTGACGTTTGAAATGGTCCTGCCGGCCGGATTCGCCGGCGAATATCCCTATGAGGCGCTGGCTGCCCTGAGCGAGCAATCGCGCCAGCGCGTCACCCAGGCTTATGAAAAATT
>CANHAW010000121.1 GCA_947458675.1 Beijerinckiaceae bacterium | reverse complement strand
TGGACACTGAATCAGTGCGCGCGAAATATGCCGCTTTAGGTGCCGATCCCATGCCGATGAGCGCGCGCGAATTCGATGATTACATCCGCAAGGAAATCGAATTGAACGGCGCCATCGTTAAATCTGTCGGGATCAAGCAGGAACAATAAAAATTCAGCGGCGCCGGGAGCAAAGATCCCGGCGCCGCTGCCAGAACGATAAGATTCAAGGGGGAAATGAGATGAAACTGGGCGCCGGATTGAAATTCACCGGCATGGCGTTTGCGCTTTTGCTTCAGACCCCTGCTTTGGCTCAGGATGCCGGCAGTTTCTATGCCGGCAAGGCGCTCAATATGGTCGTCGGCATCAGCGCCGGTGGTGGCTACGATCAATATGCGCGTCTGCTAGCGCGTCATTTTCCGAAATATATTCCGGGCGCTCCCTCGATTGTCGTTCGCAACATGCCGGGTGCCGGCAGTCTGACGGCTGTTCTTTATACGCGCGATGTCGCGCCGCCAGACGGCCTGACCGTCACGACGTTCAATTCAGGTCTGATGAATGAATCCATGAGCGATGGCGAGGCTGCAAAAGTGCGCTTCGATCATTTTGCCTCGATCGGCAGTATGGCCCGCGATCTTCGCGTTTGCTACGCATGGCGGGAAACACGGCTTTTCACCTTCAAGGATTTTGCATCGCGACAGGAAGTCGTTTTTGGCGGGGCGGGTCCGAATTCAAGTTCGACCAATAATGTCGCCATGTTGCGTAATCTGTTCAATCTGAATATCCGCATCATTCCAGCCTATCGCGGAAATACGGAAATGAATTTGGCCGTTGAGCGCGGTGAGCTCGATGGATCGTGCATTTCCTGGTCTTCTGTTCCCGACGATTGGATTCGCAACGATAAAATCATTCTTCTGGCCCGGCTGTCGCGCGAAAGTGCGCCGGAAATACCCTCTTCGGTGAAGTTTCTTGGCGATATGACGGACAATCGCGAGCACAAGGACATCATCGATGCGCTTTTGCTGTCAGGCGAGATCGGGCGACCCTTCATCCTGTCGCGCAAAGTTCCGCAGGAACGCGTCAATATTCTGCGCCGGGCCTTCGATGCGGCCATGCGCGATCCCCAGTTGATTGACGAAGCTGGCCGCCAATTATTGCCGATTTCGCCTGTGAACGGTGCCGAGGCGGAGGAGATTGTCCGCAAGCTCTATGCTTTCCCGCCATCGATTGTTGAAAAAGCAAAGCTCGCCATCAAGGATTGATGCGGCAGTCAAAACAATAAAAACGAGAGGAATGAATCCCATGTCGCAGAAAAGATTGCCGGTGAGCCTTGGTGCGGATCCTAATACGCGCACACCAAATTGGACCCTGCCGCCCGGCGCCTGCGATACGCACGCCCATATTTTTGGGCCGCCGGATCTTTTTCCCTATTCGGAATCGCGCCGCTATACGCCGCCTGCCGCGCCTTTGGAACATTATCGCAATATGCAAAAGATCACGGGTTTGAGCCGCGTGGTTTTTGTGACGCCGACCGCACATGGTTGCGATAACCGGGTCATTCTGGATGCGATTGAGCAATTGGGTGATTCAGCTCGCGGCATCGCCAATATCGATCCCAGTTTCGATGACAAGGCATTGGATGAATTGACAGCGGGCGGCTTCCGGGGCGCTCGTTTTCACCTGATGGACGACAGGCCCGGCAGCGAGGAATATCTCACCGCTCATCTGCCAGTCCTGCGCAAGCGCGACTGGATTCTCGATCTCCATGTCGATCCGAAAGATCTCATTGACCACGAAAAATACATTCGCTCATTGCCGGTTGTGACGATCATCGACCATATGGCGCGGGTTCGTGGGGGCGATGGGCTGGATCAACAGGCATTCAAGCTTCTTCTCGATCTGTTGAAAGACGATCGCTTCTGGGTGAAGCTTTGCAGTCTCGACAAAATCAGTGCTGTGCCCAAAGCCCGCGTCGAGGGCAGTCTGCCATTCATGGATATGGTGCCCTTTGCGCAGGCCGTGATCGATGTTGCGCCCGATCGCGTGATCTGGGGCACGGATTGGCCGCATGGCAATACATTCACGCCCGGCCGCACGCCCAATGAGGGCGATCTTCTCGACCTCTTGGCCGTCATCGCCCCAGACCCGGTGATCCGGAAGAAAATTCTGGTCGATAATCCGGCTCGCATGTTTGGTTTTGGGCCGGCCTGAAAGAACGGCGATCCGCTTAAGGGCGGATCGCCTTTTTCGCCCGTTCGACCACTTCTCTGGGGGCGGCATACATTCGCTCGATCAAAGCCTGCACATCGGCGCCAGAGGCGACATCGATGGACATTTGCAGCTTGTCGGCATCGATCAGAAAATCCTTGTCCTTCGCCATGGCGACGAACCCTGCGCGCAATAATTGAACCCGATCTTTGGGAACCTCGGGAGCCAGTGCATAGGGGCGGCCGAACATTTGCTGCCCTGCGATCAGCTCCAGCGCGGCGCGATCCGTCTCATTATTTGCGAATGTCGATGCATTGGGGACATTCATGGCATCGAGTTCGGGGACAGGCTCAACCGTCACCTGCAGCAGATAATTGAAACCATCCTTGATCATATTTGGCCGCACGGCTTTGAGACCCGACCAATCATAGCCGCAGAGCCCATCAACCTCGCCGCGCTCCAGCGCGAGCAATATATCGGCCATGCCCTTATAGCCCGAGACCACTTTGAACTTGGCCCCATTCAGCTGCTGATGCATCAGTGCATAATCATAGGATGAGCTGCCGACCGCGCCGGCGCCTATGACCGTTTCATTCTTTTGCGCATCTGCAAATGTTTTCACCTTGGAATTTTTCAGGGTGAAACAGACGCGCGCTGTCGTATCGGCGCTGGCAATATATTGGAACCTTGCCGCTTCAAAGCCTGTATTGCGGCCTTCGAAAAGCGGCGCGACAAGACCGCCGGGGTTGAGGGCGGCAACGATAGTCCCGTCTTTTTCCGCTGCCGAATAGACAAAGGCGGCAGCTTTTGCGCTGCCTGCGCCCGGCATGTTCTGCACGATGAATGTCGGGTTTCCTGGCACGTGGCGGCCGTAATGGCGGGCCACCAGACGGGCAACAGTATCGAAGCCGCCGCCGACATCGCTGCCGACAATCAGACGTACATTTTTCCCTTCATAGAAATTTGCCGCACTGGCGACCGGCATGGGCAGTGCCAGGGCCAGAAGAAGGGCAATGGAGCTTTTTGCCGGCATCATGTTTCAGATCCCCTTTGAAGCATTGTTCCAAATTTGGAGCACGCGCGCCGGCAATCGTCAACGGGGCACAGAAACAGCCATAAAGAAGCGAAAAAACAGGCAGAAGGCCTTTGATGAGGGCAGATTTGCGGCGCGGGCAAGCAAATTGCTGTGGTCCTGAGCAGGCTCGAAGGTTGCGATTGTTCCATTTCTGGAGGAAATCCAAAAAATAAGAAAAGAGATGTCGCGGCTTCCGCCTTCAGGCAGAATCAGGGCGCGCCGCGAACCGCCGCAGTCGGAAAAAATGGGAGACGACATGAGCAAGTTGAAGCTGACGCTCGCCATGGGGGATTACGAGATCACCCGCGCCCTGAAAGAGGGGCTGGTTCAGCCCGACGGCATTGAGCTCAACGTGCTCACCGCAATGGACTCGACCACACGCCATTGGCGCTTCCTGCGCAATCGCGATTTCGATGTCGCCGAAGTTTCCTGCTCTTCCTATATTGCATCGAAAGACAAGGGTTTTGCCTTTGAGGCGATCCCGGTGTTTCTGCATCGCCGTTTCCGCCACGGTTTTGTCTTCATCAATACGACGAAGGGCATTCGGGAGCCGAAGGATCTCATCGGCAAGAAAATCGGCCTGAAGCAATATCAATCGAGCGCCATCCTGTGGCTGCGCGGATTGCTTGAGCATGAATATGGCGTACCGTTCAAATCGATCGAATGGTATACAGAATTGGCTGAGGCGATCGATTTCACGCCGCCGCCGGGCCTCAAGCTGCAGCGCGTGCGCGACGATCAATCGGTTGAGACCATGCTTGCCGAAGGTGAGCTGGATGCCTTGATCCATCCCGATCTCATTCAGCCCTTGATCGACAAAGATCCGCGCGTCGGCCGGCTCTTTCCAAATTACAAGGAAGAAGAAATCGCTTTCTACAAGCGCACCCAGATCTTCCCGATCATGCATGTGATGGGGATCAAGAAAGAAATCGTCGACGAGCATCCTTGGGTGCCGCTCAACCTGTATAATGCCTTCAACGAAGCCAAGCGGCTTGGCATGAGGCGGATGGAAAATCCGCGCATTGCGCCTGTGGCCTGGTATCGTGAGGCCTGGGAAGAGCAGGAAGAGATTTTGGGATCCGATCCGTGGGAATACGGGATCACTGAAAAGAACGCCAAACAGCTCGATATGCTCGTTGGCTTTTCGCACGAGCAGGGGCTGATCAGTCGGCGTATTCCGCTGGATGAATTGTTCCTCAAGGTCGATCAAGGCCACAAGCGCGGGCATGTGTTCCGCGTTTGAGAATTGGGAACCGGCATAGATCTGCTGATTTGAAAATCTTGCAATCGATGGGACAGAGATGAAACTTCCCGATTTCGAATATCGCGCCCCCGATACGCTGGCAGAGGCCGTGGTCCTGCTGGCTTCCTCTGAAGGCGCGCGCCCACTTGCGGGTGGACAGAGCTTCTTGCCGATCATGGCGTTTCGACTTGCCGAGCCGACCATGCTGGTCGATCTCAAGAAGATCCAGGAATTGCGCGGCATCCAGGTCTCGGAGCAGGGCGTTCGCATTGGCGCCATGACACGCTGGCGCGAAATTCTGGACGATCCACGCCTGAAGGCGGCCATTCCGCTTTTGCCGGAGGCCATCGAACATGTCGCCCATTATCAGGTCCGCAATCGCGGAACGATTGGCGGCAGTCTCGCTCATGCCGATCCGGCGGCGGAAATGCCGGCTGTCGCATTGGCACTTGATGCGCAGATCGAAGCGATGGGTCCAAAAGGACGGCGCATGATTGCAGCGCAGGATCTTTTTGTCGGCCCGCTCATGACCTCGCTCGAAACCGATGAGATCATTGTTGCCGTGCACATTCCGGCCGGACCCTCCAATCGGCGCTATGGCTTTCAGGAATTTTCCCGTCGGCGTGGCGATTTCGCTCTCGCAGGCATTGCCCTGTCTTACGATCAGGATGCGCAGGGCCGCGCGGCAAATATTCGTATTGCTGCTTTTTCCATCGCAGATACGCCTGTTCGCCTGAAGGCAGCGGAAGCCATACTGAACGGCAAAATTGTCGATGCTTCAACCATTGCCGCTGCAGCTGCAGCCGCATCGGGCGAGGTCGATCCTGCCGGCGATATTCATGCAAGCGCGCGTTACCGCAAGGCGCTTGTCGGAACCATGCTCACCCGCGCATTGGAGCGGGCTGCAGCTGATGCGAGGTAACATGGCCACTCAGTTCGAAGTCAATGGCCGCAAGGTCAGTGTCAATGTCCAACCGCGCATGACGCTCGCCGATTGTTTGCGTCACGAACTCAAGCTCACTGGCACGCATGTGGCCTGTGAGCATGGCGTTTGCGGTGCTTGCACTGTCATTATGGATGGCGAAGCTGTCCGCTCCTGCCTGACCTTGGCGGTGCAAGCTGAAAATTCGAAGATCGTCACGGTTGAAGGTCTTTCGCCCGCAGAAGGCCTTTCGCCGCTGCAGCAGGCCTTCAAACATCATCACGCTTTGCAATGCGGATTTTGCACGCCGGGCATGCTGACCACCTTGCATGCGCTGCTGAGTCAGGAACCCAATGCCACCGAAGAGCGCATCCGCGATGTCATTTCGGGCAATATTTGCCGCTGCACTGGCTATGTGACCATTGTCGAGGCCGCTCTCGATGCGCGCTCCGCCTATCAGGCAGGGAGTGAAAAAGCATGAAGCCGCAAGCCCATTCGCACACAAGCAATACCTATATCGGCGCGCATATCGAACGTGTGGAAGATTATCGCTTCCTGCGTGGTGAGGGGACATATCTCGATGATATTGCCCGCGACGGTCAATGGCATGCAGCCTTTGTCAGAAGCGCGGTCGGCCATGGCATCATTCGCAAGATCGATGCCTCTGCCGCGCTGGCCATGCCGGGTGTCCATGCCGTCATAACAGCCGATGATATTGGCGCTGAATTGCCGACGATTCCGTTTCGTCGTCCCAATCCGACGATTGGCCCCTATGCGCAGCCCATTATCGCGCGCGGTCGCGTTCGATATTTCGGTGAGCCACTTGCCATGGTTCTGGCCGATACGCCGGAATTGGCGGAAGACGCGCTTCAGGCCATTCTTGTCGATATCGAACAATTGCCGGCTGTAGTCGATTGCCAGACAGCCCGAGCCGATAAAGTCAAATTGTTCGAAGATACGCCCAGCAATGTTGCATCCGTATTTAATGCGGAAAAGGGCGATGTCGATGCGGCCTTCAAGTCTGCGCATTATGTGATCCGCGATCAGTTTTCGACGCAAAGGCAAACTGCACTGCCGATGGAAACGCGTGGACTGCTGGCGGAATGGGACGCACAATTGGGGCGCCTCACCGTCTCGGGCGCTGCCAAATTGCCGTTCTTCAACCGGGCGGCCATGGCGAAAATGATGAATCTGCCCGAAACAGCGGTGGATTACATTGAGCTCGATGTCGGCGGATCGGAAGGTCGTGTAGGAAAGATT
>CANHAW010000120.1 GCA_947458675.1 Beijerinckiaceae bacterium | reverse complement strand
GGATGAGATCTACAATCTCGCCTGCCCGGCCTCGCCGATCCATTATCAATTCGATCCGGTGCAGACGACCAAGACCAGCGTGATCGGCGCGATCAACATGCTGGGCCTTGCCAAACGCCTGAAAGTGAAAATTTTCCAGGCTTCGACATCGGAAATCTATGGCGACCCGAGCGTTCATCCCCAGCCAGAATCCTATTGGGGCAATGTCAATCCGACGGGCCTGCGCGCCTGTTATGACGAGGGCAAACGCTGCGCCGAAACCCTGTTCTTCGATTATCACCGCCAGCATGGCGTCAAGATCAAGGTCGCGCGCATTTTCAACACTTACGGCCCGCGCATGCACCCCAATGATGGGCGCGTGGTTTCGAATTTCATCGTCCAGGCTCTCACACACCAGCCGATCACTTTGTTCGGCGATGGCGGCCAGACGCGTTCATTCTGTTTTGTCGATGATCTCGTCGCCGGCTTCCTGGCCTTCATGGACAGTGACGACACGCTGACCGGACCTGTCAATCTCGGCAATCCTGTCGAATTCACCATTCGTGAATTGGCTGAACTCGTGCTGGAAATGACGGGCTCGCGCTCGCAGCTCGTCCATATGCCGCTGCCCTCCGACGACCCAAAACAGCGCAAGCCCGATATTGCATGTGCGCGCGAAAAGCTCGGCTGGTCACCCAAGGTGCAATTGCGCGAAGGGCTTGAAAAGACCATCGCCTATTTCGATGACGTCCTGAATAAGGGCGGGAAAGCCGCGTAATGGCAGTCTGCCTGAGATATTTTTCTTTTTAATTCGTATCGGTTTTTTCAAATTTCTTTCGGATGGCGATTTTAAAAAAATGCATGATTGGCTGATTGTCGGCGCTGGCTTTACCGGCGCGATTGCGGCACAGATTCTGGCTGCCGAACATGGGCAACGCGTTCTGGTCATCGACCAGCGCGACCATATTGCCGGCAATGCGCATGACCGGCGCAATGAGGATGGCATCCTCTATCACCTCTATGGACCGCATATTTTTCACACCAATTCTCATCAGGTCGCCGATTATCTCTCGCGCTTCACGCAATGGCGGCCATACGAGCACCGCGTCCTGGCGATGATCAAAAACCGGCTTGTGCCGGTGCCGTTCAACTTCACCTCCATTGAAATGCTGTTCGACCACCGAAAAGCGCAGATGATCAAAGATGCGCTGATTGCCCGCTATGGCATGGGTGCCAATACAACCATCATGAAACTGCGTGACGAGCCATCGGAAATGCTGCGCGAGCTCGCCGATTTCGTCTATGAAAATGTGTTTCTTGGCTACACGATAAAGCAATGGGGCTTCGGCCCCGAGCAATTGTCATCATCGGTAACCGATCGCGTGCCGGTGCGCGTTTCCTACGATGACCGATATTTTCAGGATACGTTCCAGAACATGCCTTTGCATGGCTATACGCATATGTTCGAAAATATGCTGGCCCATCCAAACATTCATGTCGAATTGCAGACGCGATGGCAGGACATGGCCAAAGATGCAAAATTCAGAAACATTCTTTTCACCGGCGCCATGGATGAATTTTGCGGCTATGAACTCGGCCCCTTGCCCTATCGTTCACTCTCCTTCGACATACAGACCTATCGTCAACCGGCCCATCAGCCGGTCGCGCAGGTCAATTATCCCAATGCCGAGAGTTTCACGCGCATTACTGAAATGTTTCACCTGACCGGCGAGCGTCACGACAAAACGCTTGTGATGATCGAATATCCGCAGGCCCATCTGCCGGGGCAGACCATCCCCTATTATCCAATCCCCCATGCGCAGAACGAGGCGCTGCACAAGCAATATGAGGCGCTGGCAGCCGCGCGTTTCCCCCATGTGCATTTCGCCGGTCGTCTGGCTGATTATCGCTATTACAACATGGACCAGGCTGCGGGTCGGGCCATGTCCTTTATTCGCAAACTGTCGTAAACGGCTGGCAGCCAAATAAGGCGGGAACCGAATTTTATAACTAGTTTTCTTTTAGTGATAATGACTTGGGAACTATTTAGACGAAAAAACCGTTTCCTCCTGACAATGGCTGTGTTAACCGGGTAATAACAAAAATATCCCTTGGTGATTGATGATGGCGTTGACGCAATCCGACCGGAACCGCATCCGCAAGATCATCCAGCTGGCGGAAGATATCCTGGAGAATAATGAGGGGGACGCAGAGCGCCGCCCGAAGCGGATCCGGCGCTCCGGCAAGGAACTGGCAGCCTTTCGCAAAATGCTTTTGAGCGAGCGCAAACGCGGCACTCCTGTGGCCGAGCTCGCACGCAAGCACGGCATTACCACCGCCTATATTTATCAGCTCAAATAATCAGCCTTTTTCAATCTGCGCCTTGAGAATGCGCCAGAACAGGGTCGAATTGTCTCTGGCGAGATCCCAATAGCCGGACAGATAGAGGCGCAGGAAATCCGGATTGTCGCCATCGACCTTTTGACCCTTGTGCATATAGCCGCTCAGGCTTCGCATCAGGGCCGGCGCATCGTGATTGCGAACGATATTATTATATTCCGCCGTGAATTCCGCCTTGCGGGCCTGATAGGCGCCACCCACGGGCCGGGTATGACGCATCGGCACGGCATCCATGATCCAGATATCCTTATAGCCAAGCCGTTTTGCCCAGAGATGTTCGAGACCCCAGCCCGAGCCTGACGGGCTTTCGGCCAATGTCGGCAAGAGATCGGCAAGCGCATCACGATGAAAGCAGGGCATCATACATTCGACATAGGTCGTCTCGCGCAGGATGTAGCTTTTGTTCTGCAGAGTGATCACATGGGAAA
This sequence comes from Beijerinckiaceae bacterium, assembly GCA_947458675.1. Lineage (GTDB taxonomy): Bacteria > Pseudomonadota > Alphaproteobacteria > Rhizobiales > Beijerinckiaceae > Terripilifer. The sequence continues at coordinate 3,941 of CANHAW010000120.1, read as the reverse complement.
AATAGGAATCCTGGGTCAATGCCGGTTGCGCAAGCCGCGCCTTGACCTTCGCGCAAAGAGCGAAAAACCGGATCCAGTCCGACTGGCTGGCGAGAATGTCATCATCGACAAGCGCAATATATTCATAATCGCGCCAGCCCTGCCATTCATGCAGCAATGTCTTGAGCCCGGCCCATTTCAGTCCAGCATGGGTCGCACCGAGATAAATCCCATGTTCCGGCTCTGAAACGAAAGACGTCGCGCCATAGGGGCATAGAAGAAGATCGAACGAACGATCATGCCCGCGATCGACCCAGCATTGATGCAAGGAGGCCGCACCGGGCCGCACAATAATAAGATTTCGCGCCAAAGCAGATTCCGAAAAAATCAAAAAACAACACGGTCAATCGAGCAAAAAAAGCCCGTCAGGACAAGCGCGCTTTGCACCCGTCCCGACCGATCAACAAGCTTTGTTGTGATATTTAAAATGGTGCGGCCAAGAAGACTCGAACTTCCACCCCGGTTAAAGGACTAGCACCTCAAGCTAGCGCGTCTACCAATTCCGCCATGGCCGCAGAGAAAATGACTGGCTCAAAAGCGCCCGCCACTCGGTAGGCGGCCCGTCTAACAAATCGCTTCCGGCATGACAAGCACAGATCGTCCTTTTCGTGTGCTTTTCCAAACGGCACGCTATATCTGAGGCGAGATCAGCAAGGGATTGCGTCTTTTGGCCCCTCAGAGCGAGAACAGCAGCCGCAGCGACATCCGGCGGCCCATGCAGGCCGGCGCGGGCCATCAGCCTGTCGAATGGCGCATTGCCGAGGGCCTGACCCCTTATGAGGCCGCTGTCGCCTTTATGGAGGCCCGCGCGCAGGCCATTGCGGAGGGCGAGGCTCCCGAACTCGTCTGGCTGGTGGAACACCCGCCCCTCTATACCGCCGGCACATCGGCGCAGGACAGCGACCTGGTCGAGGCCCGCTTCCCCGTCCACCGGACGGGCCGGGGCGGCCAGTTCACCTATCACGGGCCCGGCCAGAGGGTGGCCTATGTCATGCTCGACCTGAAACGCCGCAACCCCGATGTGCGGGCCTTTGTGGCGGCACTGGAAGACTGGATCACGGCGACGCTGGCAGCCTTCAACATCCGTGGCGAGCGACGCGAGGATCGGGTCGGCGTCTGGGTTGCCCGTCCCGACAAAGGCGCCGGGGCGGAGGACAAGATCGCCGCCATCGGCATCCGCCTGCGCCGCTGGGTGACCTTTCACGGCATATCGCTGAATGTGGAGCCCGAGCTCGACCATTTTGCCGGCATCGTGCCCTGCGGCATTTCCGCAGCCCGCTATGGCGTGACGAGCCTCGTCGATCTGGGACTTCCCGTCACCATGCCGGAGGCGGATATGGCCTTGCGCGCGGCTTTTGAGGATATTTTCGGACCGACCGTCTAGAATGTCGGGCGGATCGGAAAATCTGCGGCGCTCAGCGCCAGATGCTCCTCCTGCGCCGGGCGCACATCGACGCGCTCGACGCGCGCGCCGTATGGCCCGCGACCGCAGGCTTCTGCCAAAGCCGAGACCGCATCGGCATCGCCGGAAAACAAAGCCTCCACACTGCCGTCAGCCCGATTGCGCACAAAGCCCGACAGGCCGCGCATGCGCGCCTCGCGCGCCGTCCATTGACGAAAGCCAACGCCCTGCACCTTGCCCTCGATGCGCAGATGAATGACCAGCATTTCAATCATGCGCCCGAACCCCGATCGAGCGGCGAGGCAAAACGCGGGCGGACTTTTGGGCGCTCTGTCACAGCATTGATCTGCTGCGATGAGCCATCGGGCGCAATCCAGGACGGTGCATCGCCGCGCTGGCGCACAGATGTCGGCAAAAAGCCTTCGAGCTCGCGTAAATAGGCCTCGGGAAAATTCCACGGGCGCGCGGCTGCCAGCACGCTTTCCATATAGCCCGGCAGCGGCGGCGCCGATTGCACGGAAGCGCCGACATAGACCAGCGCGCGCGCCGACGCGCCCTGCCCGCGCAAGACCGGCTGCGTGATCTTGCGGTAAAGCCCGCCCCTCACATCCTCATAAGCATCGAGCGCACGCACATCGCCGAGCGCCAGATCCCACAAGACGCCGCAGACCTGACGACGCGGATCTGCCATCACGGAGGCATAGCCACCCTGCATGATGAAAAAACGATGCCGCGCCAGACGCGCCGCCCCAAGCGGCGTCGAGCGCGGACAACGCGCCCGCATGGCCTCGACATCCATATTTGAACCATAGGCGAAATAGAGCGGCATGATCTCTGATTTAGGGCGCAGGATGCAGCTGTAAAGACGTCAATTGAATTCCATGATCACGGCATCGACGGCCAGGGAATCGCCTTCCTTGGCGTTGATCTTTTTCACCACGACATCTTTTTCTGCGCGCAGGACGTTTTCCATTTTCATGGCTTCGACCATGCACAGGGCCTCGCCGGCCTTCACCTCCTGGCCTTCTGCGACGAGGAGCTGTTTCACCAGTCCCGGCATGGGGCAGAGCAGCACTTTGGATGTGTCGGCGGCTTTTTTCTCCGGCATCAGCGCGAAGAGCTCGGCCTCGCGCCGCGTGAAGACGCGCGCCTCGACGCTGACGCCCTGATGCGAGAGCAAGAAACCATTGAGAAGCGGGCGTATCTGCACAGCGGTCAGATCGCCATCGACCGTGCCGCGCCACACGCCTTGACCCGGACGCCAATCGGATTCGAGCCGATGGGCATGCACACTTGCATCGGCAAAACGCACGAGCAGACTGGCATCGCCCGCCTCGATATCGATATCGAACCGCTCCTTGGCCAGCAGCACGGCGCGTTCGCGCTGGAAACTCACCGCGCGCTGCGTCGGCAATTGTCCCGAGATGAGGCGCTTGCGCTCATTAAAAACATGATCGACATGGGCGGCCACGCAGACCAGCACATGGGCGATCTCGCCCTGCGCGCTCATGGGCGCAAAACCATCGGGATATTCTTCGGCAATGAAACCGGTCGACAGATTGCCGCTTTTCCAGCGCTTGTGCTGCATGAGCGACGACAGGAAAGGAATATTGTGGCGTATGCCGTCGATGTAAAACTCATCCAGCGCGCGGCCCTGCGCTTCGATGGCGGTCAGGCGATCGCCGGCGTGCGTCACGAGTTTGGCAATCATCGGATCGTAAAAAATCGAGATTTCGCCGCCCTCAAACACACCCGTATCATTGCGCGTGGTAATGCCGTCCGCGACACCTTCTGCGGGCGGGCGATAGGCGACAAGGCGACCCGTTGAGGGCAGGAAATTGCGCGTCGGATCTTCCGCATAAATGCGGCTTTCCACCGCCCAGCCGTTCAGCTTCACATCCGCTTGTTTGATGGAGAGCGCCTCGCCTGCGGCCACACGGATCATCTGCTCGACAAGATCAATGCCGGTGATCAGCTCCGTCACCGGATGCTCCACCTGCAGACGCGTGTTCATTTCCAGAAAGAAGAAGCTCTTGTCCTGCCCCGCGACAAATTCCACCGTGCCGGCGGAATCGTAATTCACGGCTTTGGCCAGAGCGACAGCCTGCTCGCCCATTTTCCGGCGCGTGGCTTCATCGAGCAAAGGCGATGGCGCTTCCTCGATGACTTTCTGGTTGCGCCGCTGAATGGAACATTCGCGCTCGCCCAGATAAATCACATTGCCATGCTTGTCGCCGAGCACCTGAATTTCGATATGGCGCGGATTGACGATGAATTTTTCAACGAAAACGCGATCGTCGCCGAAGGATGAGGCGGCTTCCGATTTGGCGCGTGCAAAACCTTCCGCCACTTCCTCGCGCGTATAGGCGATGCGCATACCCTTGCCGCCGCCGCCCGCCGAGGCCTTGATCATCACCGGATAGCCAATGTCATCGGCAATTTTCACGGCATGATCGGGGTTTTCGATCACGCCGAGATAGCCCGGCACGGTCGAGACTTT
>CANHAW010000119.1 GCA_947458675.1 Beijerinckiaceae bacterium | reverse complement strand
GGAGCGGCGATCCGAAGGGAACGATTTCCTCGAACTGGAGGCGCAGCAATTGGTTGCGCCCAAGCTGGAAGAAGGTCTCCGCAGCGACATTCACATCGCAAATCCGACCCTCTCCCGAGACGGCGAGGACGGGATGGGGCAGCGCGTTGAAGAGAACCTGCGCCGAGGGCGCAAAGCCCGGCGGATCGAGGCGGCGAGCCGACAATGTGTCCGCGCTCATCAGGCAGCCTCGCATGTTTGAGGCGCATTCAACAGGAAGGCGCCCAGAATCCGCGCAGCCTCCTCCCGGTCCTCAGTGGTCACCAGACGAAGCCTGTCCTTGGCGCGCGCGGGATCTGTGCCCCCGCATGATCGGCATAGGCCGCCAGATGTTTGCGGGCATGGCGCAGGCCTGCATGTTCGCCCATCGAGCGACAAAGCGTATCGAGATGTTCGAGCGCCGCCTCTGCCCTGGCGGCGGCAGATGGCGTATCCGCCGGCATCCCCTCAAGCGACCGGGCGATTTCCCCCACCAGCCAGGGCCGACCAAGCGCCGCCCGGCCAATCATGACGCAATCAGCGCCCGAGGCGGCAAGCATGGCGCGGGCATCCTCCGCCGACGTGCAATCGCCATTGGCAACAAGCGGGATGGAAATAGCGGAGCGTACATTCCGGATTGCAGCCCAATCCGCTTTGCCCTTGTAAAACTGCATGCGGGTTCGCCCGTGTACGGTGACGAGTTGCACGCCTTCCGCTTCGGCTCGTTGGGCGAGTTCAGGAGCGTTTTTCGAGCCCTCATCCCAGCCTAGCCGCATCTTGAGCGTGACCGGGATGGATACGGCTGAAACAGTTGCGCGGATGAGCCCGAGCGCATGATCGAGATCGCGCATCAAGGCTGACCCGGCATAGCCGCCCGTCACGCGTTTGGCAGGGCAGCCCATATTAATGTCGACCAGAGACGCACCGGAGGCTTCCGCCAGACGCGCGGCCTCGCCCATCCAATAGGGATCGCAGCCGGCAATCTGAACCACATGCGGATCGACGCCCGCCCCCTCGGCGCGCAGGCGGGTCTCCTCATGTCCGCGCACATAATCGTCGCTGGCGACCATTTCGGAAACAACAAGCGACGCCCCGAAGCGATTGGCGATCCGCCGCATGCCGATATCGGTGACGCCCGACATGGGGGCCAGAATGGCGCGGCCCCTTAAGCGCAACGGCCCGATGGCGACAGAAGCCGGCTCACCGGCCTCACGCTGATCGGCCTTGCCTAAAGATTGGGCAATGTCACGCATGGCGGGATCATATCGCCTTTTGTGCAATGCGCAATGAAAGGCAGGGGCGGAACCAACACGACCTTAGGCGTGGTCCCACCCCCAAAAAATCAGGCCAGAGCCTTGAGCGCGGCGCGGCCCGCATAGCGGGCCTGGCTGCCGAGTTCCTGCTCGATGCGGATGAGCTGATTGTACTTGGCAAGTCTGTCGGAACGGGCGAGCGAGCCCGTCTTGATCTGTCCGCAATTGGTCGCAACCGCGAGATCGGCAATGGTGGAATCTTCCGTCTCGCCCGAGCGGTGCGACATGACGGCCGTATAGCCGGCGCGCTGGGCCATTTCGACGGCAGCCAATGTCTCGGTCAGCGAGCCGATCTGGTTGACCTTCACGAGGATGGAATTGCCGACGCCCTTTTTGATGCCGTCCGACAGGCGCGTGACATTGGTAACGAAGAGATCATCGCCTACCAGTTGGCATTTTGCGCCGATCTTGTCGGTGAGCAGCTTCCAACCCTGCCAATCGTCTTCGGCCATGCCGTCTTCGATGGAGACGATCGGATAGGCGCCAACGAGCTGGGCGAGATAATCGACCTGCTGTTCGATGGTGCGCGTTTTTCCTTCACCTTCATAGTGATAGCTATTGTTCTTGAAGAATTCGGTTGAAGCGCAATCAAGGCCGAGCATCATATCACCGCCGGGCTTGAAGCCGGCCTTTTCAATGGCCTTCATGCAGAAATCGAGCGCTGCCTCGGCAGACGGCAGGTTGGGAGCAAAGCCACCCTCATCGCCGACATTCGTATTGTGCCCGGCCTTCTTCAGCTCGCCCTTGAGAACCTGAAAAACTTCCGCGCCCCAGCGGATCGACTCGCTGCAGCTCGGCGCGCCGACAGGCAGGATCATGAATTCCTGGAAGTCGATCGGATTGTCGGCATGTGCGCCGCCATTGACGATATTCATCATCGGGACAGGTAGCATGCGGGCCTGCGTGCCGCCGACATAGCGATAGAGCGGCAGGCCGGAGGCATCGGCTGCGGCCTTGGCCACCGCCATGGAGACACCGAGAATGGCATTGGCGCCAAGCCGCGCCTTGTTGGGCGTGCCGTCGAGCTTGATCATCGTCTCGTCGATCAGAACCTGATCTTCGGCCTCCATGCCGGCAATGGCGCCAAAAATCTCTTCATTGACGGCATTGACCGCCTTGAGAACGCCTTTGCCGCCGAAGCGGGCCTTGTCGCCGTCGCGCAATTCCACCGCCTCATGCGCCCCAGTCGAAGCGCCCGATGGCACTGCCGCGCGGCCCATGGAGCCGTCTTCGAGGATCACATCCACTTCGACGGTCGGATTGCCACGGCTGTCCATGATTTCGCGGGCGTGGATATCGACGATGGAGGTCATTTTGGCTCCTGGAGAACGAGGGGCTAATTTGTGCCGCCTGTTTAGGCCAAAGCCTTCCTGCGGGGAAGTGCCACGCTGGTCCAAAGGTGCAAAAGGTTGATGCTGCTCACAGCAGGGTTTATGGGAAGCCGCCCCGTCGATCCCGACAGGTCGAAGAAAGATCGATTTCAATGAGCAATCCCGGCGCGCCCAAACAACTCGGCCAGCATGTTGCCATGCCCAATTCGCCCGAAGAGGCGCAGCTCGAGCGCGTACCCAATCCGCATCCGGGAACGAATTATGTGGCCCGTTTCACGGCGCCCGAGTTCACCTCGCTCTGCCCCGTCACCGGCCAGCCCGATTTCGCCCATATTGTGATCGACTACGTGCCGGGCGACTGGCTGGTGGAATCCAAGTCGCTCAAACTCTATCTGTCGTCCTTCCGCAATCACGGCGCCTTCCACGAGGATTGCACGGTGCGGATTGCGAAAGATCTCGCCGCATTGCTCGAACCCAAATGGCTGCGCATCGGAGGCTATTGGTATCCGCGCGGCGGCATTCCCATCGATGTCTTCTGGCAGACAGGCGAAGTTCCCGCCGGAACATGGGTGCCCGACCAGGGCGTCCCCCCCTATCGCGGACGGGGTTGAGCCGAGCGACAGCCCGTCATTGCGAGCGAAGCGAAGCAATCCAGGGCGCGCGGCGCTTCTTGGGTCTATTTTGCGTCCCGCAACCCATAACTCATCTGCATGAGATGATCGGCAAGCGCCTGCCTGCTCTCAAAACGCGGCAGATCGCCGAATGCCACGGGCTCGCCGATCGCCACATCCACGCGCGTGCCGATCTTGCGGCGCAACTCATGAAAGAACAGCGCGAGCCGCATCATCGGATGAATGTGGCTGGCAAATTGAAACAATGCGCTGTTCTGGCCGATAAAATTCACCGGGACCAATGTGGCGCGCGATTTCTCAGCTAATTGGGCGATAATGGGCTGCCAGCGCATATCCACCGCAGGCTCGCGACCGAACCAGTCAGGCGATGTCGAGACGGCCCCCGCCGGAAAGACGATCAGCGAGCCACCTGCTGCCAAATGCGCGCGCGCTTTGGCGCGCGATGCGACATTCGTCTTCACAGCTTCGGACGTCGTGTCGAAATCGACGGGCAAAACATAGGGCGCTATTTCTGGTGCACGCAGCAAGACTGCATTGGTGAGCACCAGAAAATCATCGCGCACGAGGCTCAAGATCCAGCTCAGTGCAATACCGTCGAGAACGCCGAAAGGATGGTTGGAGCTGACGATCAGAGATCCCGTGCGCGGAATCTGCGCCAGCGCATCCTGGCTGAACCGAAGATCGACCTCGAGCTTTTTAATGCAGGCGCCAAACCAGTTTTCGCCCGGCTGCATATCGCGTCTGTTTTCGAGATAGAGATTTTCGACGAAACGCGCGCCGGTAATTTTTTCGAGTGAACGAATGAGCAGGCGGCGGGGCAATGGCGTCGAGGAATCGACATAGCTGAAGGGCGTTTCTTTCATGCTAGCGCCCTAGCCTGCCTGCATGACACTTTTGCGTCATGCGCCTTTGGAAATTTTGTCGAAAGCCATGAGCTGGCGCAGCAAGGCTTCCATCTCATTGAGGGGCACCTGATTGGGGCCATCCGAAAAGGCCTGAGCCGGATTGTCATGCGTCTCGATAAAGACACCAGCCACGCCCACTGCCACGGCGGCGCGCGCGAGAACGGGGACAAATTCGCGCTGACCGCCCGATGACGTGCCCTGACCGCCCGGCTGCTGCACCGAATGCGTGGCATCGAAAATCACCGGCGCGCCGGTCTGCTCGGCCATGATGGGCAGCGAGCGCATGTCGGAGACGAGCGTATTATAGCCAAAGCTCGCGCCACGTTCCGTCACCAGCACATTGGCATTGCCCGCACCGGTCAATTTGGCGACGACATTCTTCATGTCCCAAGGTGCCAGAAACTGACCCTTCTTCACATTCACCGGCTTGCCGGTCTTGGCGGCGGCCAGCAGCAGATCGGTCTGGCGGCAGAGAAACGCCGGGATCTGCAACACATCCACGACCTCGGCCGCAATGGCGCATTGATCGTTTTCATGCACATCGGTGACGACCGGCAGCCCGAACTTTTCCTTGATCTCGGCAAAGACGGGAAGCGCCTGTTTCAGCCCCAGCCCGCGCTTTCCCTCAAGCGAGGTACGATTGGCCTTGTCGAAAGAGCTTTTGTAGACGAGGCCAATGCCGAGCTTCGAGGTGATTTCCTTCAATGCGGCAGCCATGGTCAGCGCATGTTCGCGGCTTTCCATCGCACAGGGGCCGGCCATGAGAGCCAGCGGCCGGCGATTGCCGAATGTGACCGCGCCCGGCCCCGTGCCGATCGTGACATCTGCCCTAGCCTGCATGGTGAATACCCCGGATCTTGAAACAGGCCCCTGCGCTACAGAAGCCGGGGGCCGCTGGCAAGGGGCAGATGCGACCACCCTTTGCCGCTCGCGCCCCGAAGCGCTATATTGAGGCTATTGGAGCCCTGCTCATGAATATTGCCATTAAAAATGCTTCCGACCTGCTGGTGGAGCGCCTGAACAGGCGTGCGGCCTTGAACCGGCGCACCCCCGAAGATGAGGCGCGCGCCATTCTTGAGCAGGCCCTTGCGGATGCCCCGCCCGTCACGGGCCCCGCCGCTGTAGCCGCCGAAATTCGGAGCCTCGGCCTTCGTACTCCATCCGAATCCGTCGAGATCATCCGTGAATTCCGCGATCGCTAGGGTCGTCGACGCTTCTGTCGTTGCCGCGATACTCTTTGCCGAACCGGAGATGGACGAGGCGCTCCGGCTCGTGGAGGGGTATGCGCTCATCGCTCCCGACCTGCTTGCTTATGAGATCGTCAATGTTGCGATCAAGAAGCCCCGCCGTCATCCGGAGTCGCGAGACCTTATTCAAACAGCCCTTTCCAAGTTCGAAAGTCTTGGGATCAAGCTGATCGACGTTGAACCTTCTCCCGTTTATCAAACCGCGGATATGTCAGGTTTGACTGGGTACGACGCCGCCTATCTCTGGCTAAGCCAGGTCAAGCAGACGGAACTCGTGACCTTCGACAAGCGACTTTTGCAGGCAGCCAGCGCCCGCTAATCCGTCGCCTGTTCAAACACGAGCGCCGTCCCGAAAGCCTTGTCCGGTGGGATGATCAGTCTGCGGCCCACCTCCGCCGCGCTCACGCCCGCCTCCTCCAGACGATCTGCGACAAGCTCCAGATCGCTCACGGCGATGCGCGTGGCCGCCACATAGGGCTCGTTGCGAGCGGAAAACGCTGCATCGCCGAAACGGTGGCGAAAAGCGGGCTCGGTGAGAACTTCGATCGATTGCTCCGGGCCGATCTCAAGATCGATGCCCATGGATGTCGCAAGCATGTGCCGCTGGCCCGTGACATGAGACAGAAACTCGGCATGGGCGGATGGATTTTCCGCGACCATCACCACACCCGCCACGCCAATCGAACCATTGGGATGCGCCTGCATGTCGCGCGCATAAAATTCGCCCGGGAAATGATGCTGGCAGGCGAAGAAAGAAACATCGGGCATGAGTTTCGACTGCGCAAAGGCGAGCGTGAAAGCGACATGGGAGGGCGTGCCGTCGGGCTTCTTGCCCTTGCGCTCGAAATGGAAGGGTTCGAAATCGCCGACGCCTGCTTTCTTGTATTCGTTGCGAACGAAAGACGCATCATCAGTCTTCAGCGCGAGCATGGAGACACCCTCGCCCATGGCAAGTTGCTCCGCGACATGGCCAGCGAAAGAGAAGACATGCGGGTCGAGATCAACCGGCGGCTTGAAGCCGGCCCCCTGCCCGATCAACTCGATGAAATGCCCATCGAATTGCACGATGTGATTTTCCGTGCCCCAGGGATGCTGATTACGCGCACCGACGAGAAAACCGATGCGCCGATAAAACTCCGCCTGCGCTGTGAGATCGCGGGACGCATGGACGACATGGTCGATGGCGCGCAGCATGGGGCACCTCCTGAGAGAGATTAGCACCAATCCGGATTACGGCGAAGGCACGATGCCGTCATTGCGAGCGAAGCGAAGCAATCCAGAGTCGCCGCGCGCTCTGGATTGCTTCGTCGCTTTGCTCC
>CANHAW010000118.1 GCA_947458675.1 Beijerinckiaceae bacterium | reverse complement strand
GTCATGCGGAGCATGACGGGTGAGGGAGTTCGGCGTAGAGCGAAGCGACGAAGAAACAGGCGGTTGCATCGCCCTCATCCGTCGCGCTTCGCGCGCCACCTTCTCCCGCTCGCGCGGGAGAAGGGCGAACACCATCAATAAAACTGGTCGAAGTGAACCTGTGTCTGCGGGATCTTCTTTTCCGCAACGAGCCTCATCACCGCATCGCCCATGGCGGGCGGGCCGGCGAAATAGATTTCCATATCTTTCAGGCCATCGCCGAATTTCTGCACGGCAATGTCATGCACAAAGCCTGTCAGTCCGGTCCACTCCCCCGGCTTGTCGGGATCGGGCATGGAAATCACGGGATAGAACAGCAGCTCCGTGCCGTAGTCGCGCAATTCGCGCAGCATATCCTCACCGCAAATGTCGCGCGCGCCGCGCCCGCCATAGATGAAATGCAGCTTGCGGCCCTTGAGCGCGCCTGATTGCGCCCAGCCGCGCGCGATGGACACCATGGGCGAGAGGCCCGAGCCGCCGGCAAGGCAGAGAATGTCGCGCGGCGAATCTTCGCGCAGATAGGCCATTCCATAAGGTCCATCGAGGCCGATCGTCTCGCCGATTTTGATGCGGTCGAAAAGCTCGCCCGTTGCAGCACCATTGGGCACGCGCTTGATCTGGAAATGCCATTCCGCGCCATCGGCCGTGACATTGCCCATCGAATAGGCGCGTGCGCCCTCAACGCCCGTCACGCTGAGCAATGCATATTGGCCGGGCAGGAATTTCACCGGCACATCCAGCTTGAAGCGGAATTCGCGGATGTCATGGGTGAGATCGTGCATATGGGTCAGCGTGCCCTTGGTGCGCACGGGCAGGATATGCGGCTTGTGATGATCGGCGAGGCGCACTTTGATTGTGCAATCGCCATGCGGATTGGCCTGGCATCCGAGCCAGCGCTTGCGCTGCACGTCGCGCTCCGTATAGGCGGGCGAATCCTTGCGCAAATGTTCGACTTCGCCTTCAACGAGTTCGAAGCGGCAATTGCCGCATGAGCCGACATTGCATTCGTAAGGAAAAGCGAGGCCCGCACGCAGGGCTGCGCGCAGGATTGTGTCGTCATCATCGCACGTGAAGGTCGTTGGCGCTGCGCCTTGGATCGTGATCTGCTTCATGTTTCCAACCTTTTGAATTCTTGGCCTGCCTTGCGGTTCTTCAGGTGCCCGACAGGGAATTATAACCCAGGCGTGCAGCAATGGTGCGTGCTGCATCGACCACGAGGGGTGCGAAAGAGGCAAGCGCCTCATCTGAAATGCGCTGCATCGGCCAGGCCAGTCCGATGGCCGCGATCACGCGGCCGTTGGAATTGCGGATCGGCGCAGCAACAGAGCGCATGCCCAATTCGCTTTGCTCATCCTCAATGGCATAGCCGGTGCGCCGGACCTCGGCGAGCGCGGTGAGAATCTTCTTGGGATCTATGTCGGTTTTCGGCGTGCGCGGCACGAGTCTTTTGGCCAGCGCCTCGGTCACGGCCTCTTCGCTTTGGAAGGCCAGCATGGCGCGCCCCTCTGCCGTGCAGAAAGCGGGCTTGCGGGCGCCAAGGTCTGCGCGCATGCGGATCGCATGATTGCTCTCGAGATTGAGCACGAAAACGATTTCATGGCCTTCGAGAATGGCCAGATGCACGGTCTCGCCGGTGGCCTCACGCAGATGGAACAGGAAGGGTCGCGCATCGGTGGCGACATTCATGCGCTGTCGCACAAGCGCGCCGAGCCCAAACAGGGACATGCCGAGCCGGTATTTTTCCGTCTCCGGATTTTGCTCCAGAAGCCCCTCGGAAACGAGCGTGGAGGCGAGGCGATAGACCGTGCTCTTGGCCACGCCGAGGCGGCGCGACAGGGTGGTCACGCCGATTTCAGCCTCACCCTCGGAAAAGCTTTTCAACAACCGCACAGCCATGGCGACAGAGGACAGGCGTTGCGGCTCGGGCCTTTTGGCCGCCGGCTTGTCCTGTACCGCAGCGCCGCTTTTTGCCGGCGTCTTCGCAGCGCTACGCTGTGTCGCGGTCTTGGTGGAAGCGGTCATGGCAGCCATGGTTGTCGTGCCTTCGGCTTGTGATCAAGGCCGGCCCCAGTACCGGCCCCGCCCGTCAGACTTCGATGTAAACGGTCTCGTTTTCCACGAGCGTCTTGTAGGTCTTGATCGGGATCATGCAGGGGGGATCCACCACTTCGCCGGTCTTGATGTTGAACGAGCCATTGTGGAAATCGCATTCCACGACATCGCCGCAGATCGGACCTTCCGAGAGGGAGCCGGGGCCATGCGTGCACAGATCGTCGATTGTGTAGAAGGCGCCATTCAGATTGAATACGGCCAGGACCAGATCGCCCGTCTCGACCTTGATCGCCGACCCTTCGGCGACATCGACGGTTTTGCACAATTCGATCCGTTCGGACATTTCAGACTCCTCGTTGACGCGTTTGCGCGCCCAATGTTAGGAAAGGGGCAGGTCGGCTGCGGAACACTGTTCCGTATGAAGGAACTGGCCGGTAGATAACAAGTGTCCCGTCAGCGGTCAACGCCCCGAAAGCCCCCATTTACGGCTTTTGAGGGGGTGGCGGCACTGAGCGGGAAGAGCACGGGAGCTCGAGATGCTGAAGAAAGAACAGAACGAACTGGTCACGCAAACCGGTCCGGGGACGCCCATGGGCGACCTCTTCCGCTGCTACTGGCTGCCCATTCTTCTCTCCGAAGAGCTGCCGGAGAACGATTGCCCGCCGGTCCGCGTGAAAGTCATGTCCGAGCGTCTCGTCGCTTTCCGCGACAGCGAAGGCAAGCTCGGTCTGATCGATGAATTTTGCGCCCATCGCGGCGTCTCGCTCTGGTTCGGACGCAATGAAGAATGCGGTCTGCGCTGCCCCTATCACGGCTGGAAATTCGACACGACCGGCCAGTGCGTGGAAGTGCCCTCCGAGCCCGTCGAATCGGGCTATGCGAAGAAGATCAAGCTGAAGTCCTATCCGCTCATCGAGAAGGGCGGCGTTCTGTGGACCTATATGGGCCCGCCCGAGCGCCAGCCGGTTGAGCCGGAGTGGGAATTCTGCACGGTTCCTCTGAATCAGAGCTTCACCTCCAAGCGCCTGCAGGAATGCAACTGGCTGCAGGCCATGGAAGGCGGCATCGATTCGAGCCACGTGTCCTTCCTGCATCGCGGCGATCTCAACAATGATCCGCTGTTCAAGGGCGCAGCCGGCAACAAATATAATCTGGCCGATTCGAAGCCTGTCTTCGAAGTGGTGGATGCGCCCGGTGGCCTCTACATTGGCGCGCGCCGCAATGCCGAAGAGGGCAGCTATTACTGGCGCATCACGCCGTGGGTCATGCCCTGCTTCACCATGGTTCCGCCGCGCGGCGATCATCCGATCCATGGTCATTTCTGGGTGCCGATCGACGACGAGACCTGCACCGCCTGGAGCTTCGACTATCATCCCGTGCGCGCGCTCTCCGACAACGAGCGCAATGCGATGAAGGACGGCAAGGGCATTCACGTGAAATACGTGCCTGGCACCTATCGTCCGCTTGCCAATAAGGACAACGATTACCTGATGGATCGCGCCGCCCAGAAGGCCGGCAAGACCTTCTCAGGCGTCGAGGGCATTGGCATGCAGGATGCCTCGCTGCAGGAATCGATGGGTCCGATCTGCGACCGTACGAAGGAAAATCTCGTCGGTACGGACAATGGCATCATCATGGCTCGCCATCGCCTGATGCGCGCTGCCAAGGCTTTGCGCGACAAGGGCGAACTGCCTCCGGGCCTGACAGTCGACCATATGAAGGTGCGCTCGGCAGCCGTCATTCTGCCGCCGGACCAGCATTACAAGGATGCCGCCAAAGAAGCGCTCATCGCCAAGGAAGGCGTGCGTCAGGCATCTGTGTAAGACAAGGCCGCAGCCCTCTCCCGCCAGCGCGGGAGAGGGAAGCGCCCCCAGATCGAGTCTGAAGGGAAGGATCGAACCATGCTTCTGAGTGAATCGGCACGAGTCACGACGGCTCAGGAAGCAAAGTTTCGCATTCAATATCCGAATTCCAAGCCGCGTGCGGTCAAGGTGATTGCGCTTGATACGCAGAGCGCAAAGCTGGTCGATGAAGTTTCCACTTTGCCATGGAATGGCGCGGCTTTTTTCAAATCGCTGTCTTTCGACGCCGCCAAAGGCACGAATGTCAAAGCCTGGCTGAACGATCTTGCCGGCCATACCGCCGATCTGGCGACCGAAGTCGCCAATGCCGATTGTGTCGTTGTTATCTCCGGCGCCGGTCAGGACGCCCATTCCGTCTCGCTGATTGCAGAATTATGCACGCAGCATCACAAGACGCTTGTCGCCCTTGTTGTCCCTCAGGATGCAGCGCGTGACGATGAGATCGATGCGTCGCTGCGAATTCTGCGCCCGCATGCCAAAATGCTCGTGATTGCACATGGTCGCGATTACATCGAGGCCATGCTGACTGCGCTGCGCGCCTGAGGCGGCCGTGGCAGAAGACCAGCAAAAACGAGCACCCACACAAGTCTTTCGCCCCATACCTTTGCTCGATCGCTCGCTCTTGATCATGCTGGGGCTGGTGCTCGTCAGCGGTACGGCCTGCTGGTTCATCGCCGGCGAAGAGGCCTTCAAGGAAAGCTTTTCCAGCGATTTCGCTCTGTTCGTCCAGATCGTGCCCAAACTTGCAGCGGCACTTCTGGTCGCCTCTTTCATCCAATTGATGGTGCCGCGAAAACTCGTTGCCAAATGGATCGGTGAGGAATCGGGTGTGAAGGGCGCTGCCGTTTCGAGTGCGCTTGGCGCGCTTACACCTGGCGGCCCGATGACATCATTTCCGATCGTCAATGCGCTGCAGGAATCAGGCACGGGCCGCGCACCGCTGATCGCTTATCTGACGTCTTGGTCAACGCTTGGCTTCCAGCGCATTCTGATTTGGGAATTGCCCTTGCTCGGCCTTCCCTTTGTCATTCTGCGCTATATTTCCTGCCTGCCTTTGCCTTTCCTCGCGGCCTGGCTTTCCACGAAAATCCCGATCGACATCAAGCCGAAAGGCAAGAGCTGATGTTCGATATTGCCAGTCTTGTCCTGTTTGGCATCGCACTGGTTCTGGCCGCTGTTGCGGCGCGTCGCTCGCCCCATATCATCAAACAGGGCGTCGGCCTGTCGATTGAGCGGTTTCTCACCATTCTGCCGCGCATCGGCCTTGCCCTTATTGCGGCCGGCTTCATCAGTCGCATTGTTCCCAGCGGGCCGATTGCGCATCACATCGGGCCAGACAGCGGCATTTACGGCATTTTGCTGGCTTCGCTGGTTGGCGGTTTTATTCCCTCCGGTCCGATTGTCTCTTTTCCTATTGTTGTCGTCCTGTTGCTGGCTGGCGCGGGCATTCCGCAAATCGTCGCTTTTCTCTCCGCCTGGTCGGTGGTCGCGCTGCATCGCGTCTTCATTTACGAGATCCCGTTGATGGGCTGGCGTTTCTCGGCTTTGCGTCTGGCAGCTTCTGCGCCACTGGCGCCCTTGTCGGGCCTGATTGCCGAATTTTTGATTCAGGTCTTCCCGTTCAATTAGCCTCGTAAGGGCGCCAAATAAAAAAGCGCCGGTGTTTCCACCGGCGCTTTCTTTGTTCGCTCTGACGATGCTTACGCCATGCCTGCTTTCAGGCGGTCCGGTGTGAACGGGCCTTGGCGCAGGCGCACGCCTGTTGCGTCATGGATCGCATTGGCCAGTGCGGCCACAATGGGTCGCATCGAGCCTTCGCCGGCGCCATTGGGTGCGATGTTCTGACGGTTGATCAGAACAACATCGATTGCCTCCGGACGTTCGGTGTAGTCGAGGATCGGATAGGTCTCCCAATCGACGCTTGTCACTTTGCGATTGTCGAAGAGGATTTCTTCATGCAGGGCGCGGCTCAGCGCCTGCACGACATTGCCCTCGATCGTTTCGGTGAGCAGGCGCGGATTGATCACAATGCCGCAATCATGCGCCACGGTGAATTTCTTCGCCTTCACATTGCCGGTCCGGGTGTTGACCTCGACCTCGGCGACCACCGCAACGCGGGTGCCATTGCGGGTCGAATAAGCAAAGCCCTGACCGCGTGCAATGTCGCCAGTGCGTTGCTTGCGAGCGTCTGTGCGCGGCTGCCATCCCGACTTGTCGGCGGCAGCCTTGATCACATCCTTGTCGCGCTGATCCGACACATAGCTCATGCGGAATTCAACGGGATCTTTCTTGGTCGAAAAGGCCACTTCATCGACGAAGCTTTCGTGCGCGAAGTGAATCTCTGGACCGAGCGGATCGCGCAGATGCGACGAGCGCAGCGGATTGACCGAGGCGAGCAGCGGCGCAATCGTTTCCCATGTCTCATGGCGCACTGGCCATTTGTAGGAATTCGACGGCGTGCCATAGGTGTTCAGCGGCTTTGGCGCGGCGCCGATCATCTGACCGTGCAGCGTGTCGCCCGCCGAACTTTCGTTCGAATTGACGTTGAGGCGATCGAAGCTCTTCGAATGGAAGTGCCAGGCGATCACCTTGCCGTCCGCATCGAGACCGGCGCGAACCGTATGGATCGAAGCGGGCGATTTCGGGCTCCAGGCGGTGCCTTCATCGCGCATCGACTGGAAGCGCACCGGCTTGCCGACCGCTTTCGAGAAGATGGCTGCAGCAACGGCGGCATCGCCCGCATCGTTGCGGCCATAGCTGCCCGGACCTGCAACCCAGATGGCGCGAACCTGATCGATTTTCACGCCCAGAACACTGG
>CANHAW010000117.1 GCA_947458675.1 Beijerinckiaceae bacterium | reverse complement strand
CGCGCCCGATGAAGAATCGCGCCAGATCATGCGGCTTGTTTTTGCTCCCTGGGCCTTTGGGCGTCCGCTGATGGCGCCGGCCAATGTGCCTGCTGACAGGCTTGCCGCTTTGCGCGCCGCCTTCCGCGCCACGCTCGATGATGCAGGCTTCAAGGAAGAAGCGCGCAAGACGAATCTGGAAGTGCAGCCTTTGCCCCCAGAAGAAATCACAAAACTCGTCGCCGCCATTTACGCGACGCCGAAGCCGGTCGTTGAACGCACGCGAAAAATTCTCGGCATCGACCAGCGCTGACCATCAATCATGCGTCGGGTTGCATGATCCTTTGTGCAACCCGCGCAGCGACATCGCGATAGGTCTGTCCCGCCTGCATGAGATTGAGCCGCACGGTCGGATACCAGACATTCATGTCCTCGCGATCGAGCCAGCGCCAATCGGCCCATTTATGCGTCAGCATCAGATCGGCCGGACAATGCAAAGCCCCTGCAATGTGAACGATCGACGTATCGACGCAGACGGTGCGATCGATGCTCTGCAAAATCGCCGCTGTATCGATGAAGGAATCGGGGCCTTTGTCGAATTCCGGCGGCGGACAGACAATTTTGTCGGCGAAGGAACAGGCAGCCAGTTCTTCTGCTGTGGGATTGAATTGCAGACAAAGAAGACGTGCGCCGGGAATATCGGCCAAAGGCGCAAAATCCTCGAGTTTTGCAGAGCGCGACCCATCGAGCTTGTGTTCGGGATTGCCGCGCCAGACAAAGCCGATCACCGGCCCCTCATTGTCGCCAAAAGTCTCATCGCACCATGTGCGCCAATGCGCGACCCTTTGCGGATCGGCGCGCAGATAGGGCTCTTTCGCGAGATAATCTTCCTCCTTGAGGCCAAGGAGACGTGGCAGATCCATCATCATGGTCCAGGTTTCGACGCCGACAGCCGAGCCTATGCCCTCTGAGGGCAGGATCGGCAGCGGCGGATTAAGCGTGCGCAACAGGCCGAATAATTTTTGCGGCACCACCGCCTGAACATCCACGCCGGCCGCAACAAGCCGCGGCAGAAAACGGCAGAATTGAATCGTATCCCCTAAACCCTGCTCGGCCAGTACGAGAAGACGCTCCGGCAATTTCCCATTTGTATGGCGGGGCAGATTGCGTGCCGACCCGTCGCGATTTCGACCTGTGATGACGGGCGGGTCCATCAATTTGAAACGCACATCGAAAGCCGGCCATGCCTCGTCCCAGCGTCGCAGGCAGAACAGGGCGCGCGCATGTTTGGCGTGGCCATCGATATATTCGGGAATTTGAGCAAGGACGGTGCGGTAAATTGCAACGGCCGCCTCGTGATTGAAACCGGCCTGTTCACGATCGGCAACTTCAATAGCTTTGGCGAGCTCGGCCGAGGACGGCGCGATCTTGGGCGGAGAATACATGAGCAAAACAGATCCGAAAAAAGAATCAATGAAACGGAGCGCAGGATGACAGGCGCGGGCCCATGAGGCGAGAGCAAAATTGCCTGCGGCTCGACAGAGGCAAAAGCGCAAGCTAAACCCGCGTGTCGATACGGAGATCCGCCAGATGAGCGCCAAAAACCTGCCCGATGCTGTGGTCCTCGCGACAGAAATGGCGACCCCGCGCGATTTCCTGCGCTACGCAGTGAGCGTGTTCAAGGCGCATGAACTGGTCTTCGGACATGGCACGAGCGAAGCCCTGGATGAGGCCGCCTTCCTGATCCTCGAAGGCCTGAACCTGCCCATCGACCGGCTTGAGCCTTTTCTCGATGCCCGCCTGCTATCGACCGAGCGCCAGAGGCTGGCCGAGCTGATCCTGGCGCGCGTGTCCACGCGCAAGCCCGCCTCCTACCTTCTGAACAAGGCCTATGTCGGCGGCGTGCCCTTTTATGTCGATGAGCGGGTGATCGTGCCGCGCTCCTATATTGGCGAATTGCTGCGCAATGGCTTGTTTTCAGGCGGTGAAGGACCAATCCCGGTTGAGCCTGAGGATATCGCCAGCGCCCTCGACCTGTGCACTGGCTCCGGCTGCCTGGCCATTCTGACGGCCCAGGCCTTTGCCAATGCCCATGTCGATGCGGTCGATCTGTCGCCCGACGCTTTGGCCGTGGCCCGCATCAATGTCGGCGAGAGCGGCCTCTCCGAGCGGATCGAATTGTTCCAGGGCGATCTTTTTAAGCCGCTGAAGGGCCGCCGCTACGATCTGATCATCACCAATCCGCCCTATGTGGACGAAGAGGTCATGGCCGCCCTGCCGCAGGAATATCGCCACGAGCCGGAAATGGCGCTCGCAGGCGGGCCGGACGGGCTCGATATCGTCCGGCGCATTCTGGCCCAGGCCGGGGCCCATCTCACCGAAACCGGTGGCCTGCTTTGTGAAATGGGCGAGGGCCGGGAAATGCTGGAGGCGGAATATCCCGACCTTCCCTTCCTCTGGCTCGACACAGAGGAAAGCGCCGGCGAGGTCTTCTGGCTGGATGCCGCCGCCCTGCAGGGGGCCTGAGCGCCCAGGCATATAAAGATATCTTTATATCTTCATTGCCGCCCCGACGATCCCCTGCTATAGAGCCAGCCTCTTTCAATCGAGGCAGACCATGAGCGCTCATTTCAACGATTACGTCGTCGCCGACATCAAGCTGGCCGATTGGGGCCGCAAGGAACTGAATATCGCCGAGACGGAAATGCCCGGCCTCATGGCGACCCGCGCCGAATACGGCCCGTCGCAGCCCCTCAAGGGCGCTCGTGTTGCAGGCTCCCTGCATATGACGATCCAGACGGGCGTCCTCATCGAGACGCTGAAGGCGCTCGGCGCCGATGTCCGCTGGGCCTCGTGCAATATTTATTCGACGCAGGATCACGCCGCCGCCGCCATTGCCGCTGCCGGCACACCGGTCTTCGCGATCAAGGGCGAGAGCCTTGAAGATTACTGGGATTACACACACCGCATTTTCGAATGGGGTGACGGCGGCACGCCGAATATGATCCTCGATGATGGTGGCGATGCCACCATGCTCATCCATCTCGGCATGCGCGCCGAAAAGGGCGATGTCGCTTTCCTCGAAAAGCCCGGCAATGAAGAAGAAGAAATTCTCTTCGCCGCGATAAAGAAGCGCCTGAAGTCGAACCCCGGCTGGTATACGCGCAACGGCACCGCCATCAAGGGCGTGTCCGAAGAAACGACCACGGGCGTGCATCGTCTCTACAATATGGAGAAAGACGGCTCGCTCCTGTGGCCCGCGATCAACGTCAACGATTCAGTGACGAAGTCGAAGTTCGACAATCTCTACGGCTGCAAGGAATCGCTGGTCGACGGCATTCGCCGCGGCACGGACGTGATGATGGCGGGCAAAGTCGCCATGGTTGCAGGCTTCGGCGATGTCGGCAAAGGCTCGGCTGCTTCGCTGAAGAATGCCGGCTGCCGCGTGATGGTGTCCGAAATCGATCCGATCTGCGCTTTGCAGGCGGCGATGGAAGGCTATGAAGTCACGACGATGGAAGATGCAGCGCCCCGCGCCGACATTTTCGTCACCGCGACGGGCAATGTGGACGTCATCACCGTCGACCACATGCGCGCCATGAAGGACCGCGCCATCGTCTGCAACATCGGCCATTTCGATTCCGAAATTCAGGTCGGCGCGCTGCGCAATTTCAAGTGGAACAACATCAAGCCGCAGGTCGACGAGATCGAATTCGCTGACGGCAAGAAGATCATTCTTCTGTCCGAAGGCCGCCTCGTGAACCTCGGCAATGCGACGGGCCATCCGTCCTTCGTCATGTCGGCCTCTTTCACCAACCAGACGCTCGCCCAGATCGAGCTCTGGACGAAGCAGGGCCAGTATGAGCGCAAGGTCTACACGCTGCCCAAGCATCTCGATGAAAAGGTCGCGGCGCTCCATCTCGAAAAGATCGGCGTGAAACTGACCAAGCTCACGGGCGAGCAGGCCCAATATCTCGGCCTGCCGTCACAGGGCCCGTATAAGCCTGAGCACTATCGCTACTGAGCAACAGTCTCTCGTAAAAAAAGACGCGGAAACGCCCTCGCCCTCCGGCGGGGGCGTTTCTTTTTTTCATCGCTTTGTTGCTTCGTGCCTCCCGGCTAAAGTGGCCTGATTCGGGGACCGGCGAAGTTTTGCGTTTTGCGCCGCTCAAGGGAGATCGCGCGAGGGGGCTCGTGCGGACTCCGGGCCACCGCAGGGGCAGACGAGAATATGGGAAGGCGAAAAATAGTCTGGCGGCAGGCGATCCGCGCATGCACCGCCCTCTGGCCCGTGTCCGCACTGGTTACGAGCGCGACGCTGGCCAGCACGACACCGCTCAGGGCCGCCGGCCAGAATCTGATCGAACAGCCAGAAATCATAGGTATTTCGGCCGCTGTAGCGCTCGGCATTTTCGCCACCGCCGCCACTTACATGCATATGGCCGGGCGCAAATCCGCCGCCAAACGCGAAGCCGCACTCAATGCGGAGCTCGCCGCCGTGCGGGCGAGACTTGACCGTGCGGAAGTTTTTCTGGCCTCCGAACCGCAGGTGAATATTTGCTGGAATTCCGCTCACGGCGAGCCCGATATCGAAGGCGATGTCGGCCAGCTCATCGAGCTCAACCCACCCCGCCGCGTTCTGGCTTTCGGCGCTTGGCTGTCGCCCGCAGCCGCGCAGCAGCTGGAGCGGGTGGTTGAACGGCTGCGCCTGCGCGGCGAAGCCTTCCGTCTGCCGCTGGCAACCCTTTCAGGCCGTCATCTGGAAGCCGAGGGCCGCGCCGTTGCCGGCCGCGCCGTGATGCGGCTGCGCGATGTCTCGGGCGACCGGCTCGAAGCCGTGCGGCTGCGCGAGGCCTATGGCCAGGCTCTGCTGGAGCGCGACGCCTTCCGCACCATGCTCGATGCCACGCCGGGCCCCGCCTGGCTGCGCGACCCGCAAGGCCGGCTCACTTGGGTGAACCGCGCCTATATGCGCGCCGTGGAAGCCGAACGGCGCGAAAATGTGCTCATGGAGGGCACGGAATTGCTCGACGCGCCCATGCGCGGCGCCGTCGAGGAGGCGCGCCGGCGCGTTGAAATCTGGCGCGGCCGCGTGCCTGCCATTGTCGCAGGTGAGCGGCGCATGCTCGATGTCACCGACGTGCCGATGGAAACAGGTTCAGGCGGCCTCGCCACCGATGCCTCCGAGCTCGAACAGGTGCGCGCTGATCTTGGCCGTCAGATGGATGCGCATGCGCGCACGCTCGACCAGGTTTCGACCGCCGTCGCCATTTTCGATCAATCGCGCCGCCTCGTCTTCCATAATGCAGCCTATCGCCAATTATGGTCGCTCGATGCAGGCTTTCTCGAACAGCATCCAGCCGATGGCGAAATCCTCGACCGTCTGCGGGCCGAAGGCAGATTGCCTGAACAGGCTGATTTCAGGGCGTGGAAAACCTCGCTTCTGGAAGCCTATCAATCTGTCGAGACGCGCGAACAGATCTGGTATCTGCCCGGCGCGCGCACTTTGCGCGTTGTGGTGAATCCCAATCCGCAAGGCGGCGTCACCTATCTCTTCGACGATATGACAGAACGCTCGCGCCTTGAGAGTTCCTATAATGCGCTGATGCGCGTGCAGGGCGAAACGCTGGATTCGCTGAAAGAAGGCGTCGCCGTTTTCGGCACGGACGGACGCCTCAAATTGTTCAATCCGGCCTTTGCCAAACTCTGGAATTGCGACGCAGAAAAACTGGCAGAGCGCCCGCATTTCGATCAAGTCATGCAGGCCTGCCGCGCCTTGCACGACAAACGCGAGGATTGGGACGATCTGCGTGCCCTGGTCGCCGGCATGCAAGATGCGCGAACAGGTTTTGAGCGCCGCCTGACGCGTTCCGATGGCTCAATCGTCGATTGCATGACCGCGCCTCTCCCCGATGGCGCAACGCTGATCACCTTTATCGATGTCACAGCCAGCGTCAGTGTCGAGCTGGCCCTGACGGAACGCAATCAGGCGTTGCTCGATGCTGAAAAGCTGCGCAATGATTTTGTCCATCACGTGTCCTATGAGCTGCGCTCGCCGCTGACCAATATTATCGGCTTCATTCAGCTGCTTGGCGAAGGCGCTGTCGGCCCGCTCAATGAAAAGCAGCGCGAATATACCGGCTATGTGCTGAAATCCTCGGCAGCATTGCTCGCGATCATCAATGACATTCTCGATCTCGCCTCCATCGATACGGATGCGATGGAATTGTCGCTGGAACATGTCGATATTCGCGAAACCATTTCAGCTGCCGCCGAAGGGCTGCAGGACCGTCTGGCGGAATCGAGCATTCATCTCAATATTGTCGCTCTGCCCGATGTTGGTGCCTTCCGTGCGGACGGCAAACGTATCCGGCAGATTCTCTTCAACCTTCTGTCGAACGCCATCGGCTTTTCCGAGCCCGGCCAGACAATCACTCTGGCTGCCTTGCGCCGCCCGGACCAGATCGTCTTCAAAGTGACCGACCAGGGACGCGGCATTCCGCTCGATGTGCTCGACCATGTCTTCGACCGCTTTCACACACATACGGTGGGCTCGCGCCATCGCGGCGTCGGTCTTGGCCTGTCGATCGTGCGGTCCTTCGTCGAATTGCATGGCGGCGACGTTCATATTCAATCCGCGCCCGGCGAGGGAACAGTCGTGACCTGTACCTTCCCCGACAATGCCGGAGCAATGGTGAAAGCTGCAAGCGCGTAAGGAACCCTGCCCGTGGCAGAAGCAAAGACGGCCCGTTTCGAATTCGACCTCGCCGATGAAGCTGCGACCGTCAAACTGGCAAAGCGCATTGCCGGAATTGTCGCGGCCAATGATCTGGTGACCTTGT